>NZ_JRVL01000382.1:0-895 GCF_054823985.1 Acinetobacter sp. GN11
TTCCACTTTCTCAATCACCTTTAAACCATCTTGGGTCACATCAATCACACACAGATCGGTGTAAATACGATCAACACAGTGTTTACCCGTAACTGGATAGCTCAGCTCAGCCACAATCTTAGGCTCACCTTGCTTGGTCACATGGTCGGTGGTGATAAATACTTTCTTAGCACCTACAGCTAAATCCATCGCGCCACCTACCGCAGGAATCGCATCGGGTGCACCCGTGTGCCAGTTCGCCAAGTCACCATTCGCAGCAACCTGAAATGCGCCAAGCACCGCAATATCAAGGTGACCGCCACGCATCATCGCAAATGAGTCACCATGGTGAAAAAAGCTGCCGCCTTCGAGCATGGTCACAAATTCTTTACCCGCATTAATCAGTTCAGGGTCTTCTTCACCTTCCGCTGGTGGTGGGCCAAATGCCAATAGACCATTTTCAGAATGAAGAAAAATATCTTTATCGTTAGGTAAATAGCTTGCGATCTTGGTGGGTAAGCCAATACCCAAGTTCACATAGGCACCATCTGGAATGTCTTGTGCCACACGTTTTGCAATCTGGTCACGGCTGAGTTTCTGGTAGCTCATGTTATTTCTCCTTATTGCTTATTGTGCTGGCTGTACTTGAACAACGTGTTGTACAAAGATGCCCGGGGTAATGATGTGCTCCGGGTCTAGTCCACCTAGCTCAACCACTTCAGACACCTGAACAATGGTCACATCAGCAGCCATGGCCATGATCGGGCCAAAGTTACGTGCAGATTTGCGGTAAACCAGATTGCCCCAGCGATCACCCTTATAAGCTTTAATCAAGGCAAAGTCAGCCTTAATTGGATATTCAAGTACGTAATCTTTACCATCGATCTGGCGGGTTTCTTTGCCTTCAGCTAAAAGT
>NZ_JRVL01000064.1:0-23423 GCF_054823985.1 Acinetobacter sp. GN11
TAAATCTATAAATAAGATAGGCTGTTCATTTGAGAGTTTAGGTATTACTTGGTTTTCTACTTTCCTGTTTATTATAGAAGCTTATAATGATTCAGAATCATTCCAAATCTAATAAGGATATAACATGTCTACCGACCAGCAATTCCCAGCACCCAATAATTTAGGGATCGCAGTTTATCCAAATAATGCAGAAGCTATTGGTAATACTCCTTTAGTTCGTATTAACCGTTTGATTAAAACTGGTGCAACCGTATTAGCAAAAGTGGAAAGCCGTAACCCTGCATTCTCTGTGAAATGTCGTATTGGAGCGGCACTAATTGCAGATGCAGAAAAGCGCGGCGTGTTAAAAGAAGGCATGCATATTATTGAACCAACCAGCGGTAACACGGGGATTGCACTAGCTTTTGTTGCAGCTGCTAAGGGTTATCCAATTACTTTAACTATGCCTGCAAGTATGAGTCTTGAACGTAGAAAAGTATTAAAAGCACTCGGTGCCAACTTGGTTTTAACTGAACCAGCGAAAGGAATGAAAGGTGCGGTTGATGAAGCTATACGTTTAGCAGCCGAACAGCCAGATGTTTATTTCTTACCTCAACAATTTGAAAATCCCGCCAATCCACAAATCCATGTAGATACAACTGGTCCTGAAATTTGGCAAGCAACAGATGGACAAGTCGATATTTTGGTTGCGGGCGTAGGTACTGGCGGCACAATTACTGGTATTTCTCGTTATTTCGAACAAGTTCAAAATAAACCTTTGTATTCTGTAGCCGTTGAACCTGCTGAGTCTCCAATTATTACTCAAACTAGAAATGGAGAGAACATTACACCTGCACCGCATAAAATTCAGGGAATTGGTGCCAACTTTATTCCAAAGAATCTTGATTTAGATCTTGTTGATGAAGTCTTACCAGTGACTAGCGAAGAAGCAATTCAATGGGCAAGAAACTGTGCAACGCAGGAAGGTATTTTAGTGGGTATTTCAAGTGGGGCAGCTTTGGCTGCGGCGGCAAAAATTGCAGAACGCCCTGAAAGTGCTGGTAAAACGATTGTTGTTATTCTTCCAGACAGTGGAGAACGTTATTTATCTTCTGTTCTGTTCGATGGTTTATTTGACGAATAAAATTAAGTATAAAAAAGCCTATCAGCAGATGGGCTTTTTTTATTTGAACTTATTTATAAAGCGCCTTTTAAAGCTTTTTGATGACGTTTAACAGATCGAGCATATTTTTTAGCTTTGTGCCGTGTCCAGAAGCTTCGCTCATATCCAGTTGGCCCTACATTATAATAAGCTGTTGCTTTGAACCAACTATCCGCTGACTGATAATAGTGATTTAAGATATAAGCACCACATTGAATATTTGTAGATTCATCATACAAATTACCAGCACAAGTTTGTTGCCAATAGCTGGGAATAATTTGAGTTAAACCTACTGCACCCGTAGGTGATAGCGCATTAGTATTGTAACTTGATTCTTGTCTTATGACTGCGGCAAGCAAAAGAGGCGGCACATTATATTGGTCAGCACTTTGAATAATAATCGGGGATAACCGATTCGCTGTGCTTTGTGGAACAGAATAGGCTTTTTGTAGACCTGATGAGAGCTTATTTGAACGCCATGAAAATGAACCACTATTCGGGCCTAAGCTGGTACACCCCGTCATTATTGTCATTAAAGCAATTACGAAAAATTTGAGACTCAAAATGTTTATTTGAGTCGGTTTAAAATAATTGTTAGATAAAGATGAGGTAAGCAAAATACAAAACCGATAATCAAATTTCAAATGAAATCATGGTATTCAGCTGCAACTAATCGATCAATATAAGTTCTGTTGCTCAGCACAAGCAAATAGTGAGAATTTTGTATAATTAAAATGAAAGAACCCCGACTTCCTGTCGAGGTTCTTTCGTATTCAGCTTATGTAGCTAACTCCTGTCAACTACCGCTTCCTGCGTTCTTATTCTTCTTCAATGAGACATCCTGTCTCTCTATGCTTCATATATTATGAAAAAATACTAAAGATGAATATCCGCAAATCGCCGCAAGTTTTGTACGTTTTAACTTACAGATCAACTTACTTAAATACGATGTCGACAAGTTTTTGGGCTATAGGAGCACAAATCAATACACTTGGAAAAGCCAATATCCATGCAATAATCCAAGCCGATACCCACAATGAAAGGAAATGATGATTTAGTCCCACTACTTTAAAAGTTGAAATACCTGAAATTATAAAAGACATCATTCCAGATAAAATTAAGAGAAATAAAAGCTTCTGTGCTTTCATAGTCTCATATTCCTTGAAAAGCATTTAAGGTCAATGCAAAATTTTCTCCAAATTGTTGAGCAGTTTTAATATCTCCTTCATCAAATCTATCGGCATTACTGCCATGTTGAGCCTGAGCCATTAAGCCTGACCATGAGCCTAGACGATTGGCTGCTTGAATATAAGGAATGCCTTGGTGCTGTTCAGGCATGATCGGGTTGCCGACCCATAACATGCCGTGTTGCATACAAAAGGTAAAAAGTGAAATTAGTGTCGATTGTTTATCACCTGCGGGAAGGGAAGATACGGTAAAGCCAGCCGCCAGTTTTCCTTTAAATTTCTGTTTTTTCCATAATGGACCCGTCGCATCCATGAGTTGTTTTAACTTGGAAGATACACCCCCTAAATAAGTAGGAGATCCCCAAATTAAGCCGTCATATTGAATTAGTGTTTCTGGGTTTTCGACAAGATGTTCCACACTGAGCAAATCTACTTTAATATCTTTATGGCTCAAGATACCAGTTTGAATTTGCTGAGCAATAAATTGGGTGTGGCCTTGGCGGCTATGGTAAATAATGGCAACGGTTTTCATGGGCAGTTTCCTCTTTATTTAAATTTGAAATAGTTTTGCAGTGAGATATAAGCCACAACCAAAAACACTATGGTTTAGTAAACTTTTTAGGCAGTTCAAAAAAGGATGAGGGGTTTTTGAAGAAGCAAAACCACTACCCATGGCAGGTTGCATAATAAAAAAAGGAATGAGAACGGTGACTACTCCAAACAGTAGTGCTGAATAAAACTGAGGATGGCTAAGCCAAGTTGAGCCAACAATGAAGAGAAAGCTGAATGAAAAGATTAGCCCGACACTATAGTGAGTAACCCAACCTAATAAATATTCACCCTTAATTTGAGGGCTTTGAGCTATAGATTGATGGATGAGTTTTCCTTGAAATATCCAACCTACCCAGCGTCCGAGAAAAGCAAAATTTAAGGTCGGGATCTTAAATATTTTTAGTATTAACAGCCAGATATCCATAATAATTGTTGCGCCAATACCAAGGCATAAAGCTTGAAAGAACAATGTGGAGAGATTCATTTTGAAACCTTGCTTTTATACGTTTGAAATGTGATAAATTTATTGTGCAAGTTAAAGTTAACTTGAAGTCAAGAGGTTGTTATGGATATTGGTGAAGTCGCTAAAAAGGCAAAAGTTACAACTGCAACGCTCCGTTTTTATGAGGAAAAAGGATTAATTAAATCGATAGGGCGGCAAGGTTTACGTCGGCAGTATGGTAAGCACGTAATTGATCAATTGGCACTCATTGCTTTAGGTCGTGCCGCAGGTTTTTCTTTAAATGAAATCGCAACAATGTTTGGACAAGATGGTAAGCCTGAGCTTGATCGTCAGAAATTAAAAGATAAAGCTGAACAGCTAGAGCACATGGCAAAGCGATTGCATTTTATCAGCCAAGGATTAGAACACGCTGCTGTATGTCCTGCTGAAAATCATATGGAATGTCCAACCTTCCAGAGTTTTTTGAAAGCAGCAATTGCTGGAGAATATCAGCCAACGAAACTTTAATTCTTTTTGATGAAGTTATTTAGTTTGTGTTTGTATTGCACAGTTGGGTTTGTCATATTTTCGCCATAAAGATTTCATCTTTTTGAAGTAAAAGCTTCATATAAGCTTGATTAAATTTGCTTAATTTTTTACCAAATGTATAAAATCATGAGCAAAAAAACTTTAGTCACATTATTATGCTGTGCCAGTTTAGGATTGACGGCATGTAATGATGATAATGATCAAGAACAAACTTCACCTACTGAAAAAGTTACTGAACCAACTTTAATTTCTTTTGCCAAGTTACCTGTAGAAACCTATGCTGCTGGTCCAGACTCGGGCGCATATGTGAAAGGTGCAAATGGAATTTACCCTCCATTTAAAGGTCAACCTGTACAAGGTTTTTCTGCTGCATTAAAAAATGAAGATGGCAGTTATATGGCAATGGCTGATAATGGTTTTGGGACTCAAGATAATTCAGCAGATTTTTTACTTCGTATTTATAAACTAAAGCCTGATTTCAAAACTAAAGCTAAAGGCACGGGTCAAGTGACTGTACAAAGCTTTATCCAGCTGCGTGATCCGAACAAATTAATTCCATTTAATATCGTGAATGCTGATACAGCAGATCGATTATTAACGGGTGCCGATTTCGATCCAGAATCTATGCAACGTACTAATGACGGGACTTACTGGATTGGCGATGAATTTGGGCCTTACTTACTTCATTTCTCAGCAGATGGTGTATTGCTAGATGCACCGATTGCTCTGCCAAATCCATTAAATCCGACTCAAGAATTACGTTCACCACAAAATCAGTTTAATAAAGCGAAAATTAATTTTGTAGAGCCTCTAGTTCAGCAAAGTGGTGGTTTTGAAGGAATGGCGATTTCGCCAGATGGGCAGTATCTTTACCCCCTTATAGAAAAGCCTATTAAATCAATTCGAGAAACAGAAAGACAATTGCTGATTTCTCAATTTGACCTGAAGAAAAAAGCGTATACAGGGAAATATTATTGGTTCCAGTTAGACAGCAAGGCAACAAATATTGGTGACTTCCAACTCTTTAATGATAAAGAAGGCATTATTATTGAGCGTGATGCGACCCAGAATAATTTAGGCGGATATAAAAAATTAATTCGTATTAAATTAAATGAGTCAGGTCAGCTAGTAAGCCGTGAAGATTTAGTCGATTTAATTAAAATTGCTAATCCGAATATGTTGTATGGCACAGCAAGAGCAGGGGATATTGGGACAGAACAGGTTTTTGCTTTCCCATTTGAAACCATTGAAGATGTGATTATTGAAAATGGCACAACGCTTACCGTTTTCAATGATAATAATTTCCCTGGATCTACAGGTCGTAATGCAAAATTGGCTGATGATAATGAGATTATTCAAATTCGTTTGCCAAAAGCTTTGTTCTAAGGCCTATAAGTAAAAATTAAAACTGCGGCGGATTTTATTCCGCCGCATTTATTCAAAGAATAAAATATTGAGTAAAGTTTAATCAAATTAATTTCTACATCCTTGTTTTCGCATGTTTTATAAACAGGGAAAATGAATGGAATTCATGTTAAAATGATCGGCTTTCATCTTTAGATGTCTCTCCTCCATCTGCTAGCCGAGATTCGCAAGCCATGTCTACTGCCTACACCATGCAGACTGCGCCCAAAGCGCTGTTTGATTACGACAAATATTGGGCGTCGTGTTTTGAACCCGCACCATTTTTGCCGATGTCACGAGAAGAAATGGACCAACTCGGCTGGGATGCTTGTGACTTCATTTTAGTTTGCGGTGATGCCTATATTGACCATCCATCGTTTGTTTCAGGTGTGATTGGACGTGTGCTTGAGGCACAAGGTTTTCGTGTCGGAATTATTGCACAGCCAGACTGGACCAATGTTGAAAGCTTCCGCGTTTTAGGTAAGCCTACCATTGCTTGGGGCGTGACGGCAGGTAATATGGATTCGATGATCAACCGTTATACGGCAGATCGTAAAATTCGTTCAGATGATGCTTATTCTCCAAACAATGAACCAAATAAACGTCCTGACCGTGCTGCGACTGTATATTGCCAACGTTGTCGTGAAGCATTCCCAGATGTACCAGTGTTATTAGGTGGTATTGAAGGTAGTTTACGTCGTATTGCCCACTACGATTATTGGTCAGATAAAGTCCGTCGTTCGATTTTGATGGATTCAAAAGCTGATTTGCTCATGTATGGTAATGGTGAGCGTGCCATTATTGATGTGATGCATCGTTTGGCTAAAGGTGAAAAAATCCACGAGATTACTGATGTTCGTGGTACAGCATTTATTATTAATAAACATAACAAAGCATCAAAAGCAAAGTTTGTTGAAGTTGTAAGTAATGATGTAGATAGCATTGGGCGTGTTGATCCAATTATTAACCCATATGTTATGACTGAAGATATTGATGGCTGTGAGGTTGAAAAAGAAAAAGGTAACTCATTAGCTCAGTATCAAGATTTCCAGAAAGAGATTGTTGCAAATCCGATTGTGCGTGAAGGCGACAAACTAGATGACGACACTCAAATTGTTCAATTAAAGCCGGCACCGTCAAAAGCAATTAAACATAAGTTACCTCCACGCGAGTTAGCAGTCATTCGTTTACCTTCTTTTGAAGAAGTGTCAAATGATCACGTGCTTTACGCACATGCAAACCGTATTTTGCATCTTGAAACCAATCCAGGTAATGCACGTGCATTGGTTCAACGCCATGGTGAGCGTGATGTTTGGATCAATCCACCTCCAATTCCTCTAACCACTGAGGAAATGGACTATGTGTTTGATTTACCATATGTACGATTACCGCATCCTACCTATGGCGATGCGCGTTTCCCTGCATTTGATATGATCAAATTCTCGGTCAACATTATGCGTGGCTGTTTTGGTGGCTGTACATTCTGTTCGATTACAGAACATGAAGGTCGTATTATCCAAAACCGTTCGGAAGATTCGATCTTACGTGAGATTGAAAAAATTCGTGATACGGCACCAAATTTCACTGGCATTATTTCAGACTTAGGTGGTCCAACAGCAAACATGTACCGTTTGCATTGTAAAGACCCTGAAATTGAAAAGAACTGTCGTAAACCTTCTTGTGTGTACCCTGGCGTTTGTCAGAACTTGCATACCGATCATGCACCTTTAGTACAGCTTTATCGTAAAGCACGTGCGATTAAAGGTGTGAAGAAGATTTTGATTGGTTCAGGTTTGCGTTATGACCTTGCAGTATTGAACCCTGAATATGTAAAAGAACTAGTACAACACCACGTTGGCGGTTATTTAAAAATTGCTCCTGAACATACCGAAAATGGTCCTCTATCTAAGATGATGAAGCCGGGGATTGGTACGTATGATCGTTTTAAACAAATGTTTGATCGTTTCAGTAAAGAAGCAGGAAAAGAGCAATATTTAATTCCTTACTTTATTGCAGCACATCCGGGTACTTCAGATTATGACATGATGCACCTTGCAATTTGGTTGAAAAAGAATGGTTTCCGTGCCGATCAGGTACAGACGTTCTATCCATCACCAATGGCAACTGCAACAACCATGTATTATTCGGGCAAAAACCCGCTTGCTAAAGTAGCTCGTTATACTGAAAAAGTTGATATTGTAAAAGGTGACAAGCGTCGTCGTTTGCATAAAGCATTCTTACGTTACCATGATCCAAACAACTGGCCATTACTTCGTGAGGCTTTAAAAGAAATGGGCCGTGCCGATTTAATTGGTAATTCAAAGCAGCATTTGATTCCGACCTATCAGCCACAAGGTACTGCGGAAGGTGAATATAAGTCAGCACGTAAGAAGAACTCGTCTGTAGCGGGAGATTCAGCAAAACGTGGTCAAGGACAATCTCACTCGGCAGCAGGGCAAAAACGTCCACAAAAAGGACAGGTTCTAACCCAACACACTGGTTTGCCTCCTCGTGAAACAGGTGAGAAAAGACCATTTGGCGGTAAAAGTAAACCGAAAAACAAGGTTCGTGGATAGTGATAAAACAGGCTCTTAAACAGAGCCTGTTTTGTTTTTAATGTGCCTGTTTAAATCGCATAGTGAGATTTTTCAGATTTAAAGTACAAAAAACGTAACGAAAAATGATAAATACCAAAAATCGGACGAGCTGCACTTGATTGTTGTTGACTCTATGATTATAAATAATGTGAGGGTGGCTAAATTTAAGCCAAGCTTGATAACTACAAGTGAAATTACTAAGTGAACCTTTTAAAAAACGGCTGTGTCGTTATCAATTAAAACAAAGTGTGATCTAGCAAAATCATTATAAAAAACCTAAAGGATTGGACCCATGTACTATTTAATTACGATTTTATTATTATTTCTTGCTGTTGTAATGGCAGTGAAAAGTCTTTCGCGAAGGCATCAACATGATAGTGCCTTGAAGCGCCGTGCAGTATTAACTAGTCATGAGCAAATGACATTAACCAGACTACAAACAGTTTTACCTAAATTTACCGTGTTGGCACATGTATCCTTTGATGCATTATTAACTACAAAATATGCGCATACACGTCGAAAATATCAAAATATGGCAGCTGATTTTGTTGTACTTGATCAAAATTATCAGGTTGTTGTCATTGTGGTTCTTGGCGAAAATGGTTTACGCCGTGCGCATCAGCAATATGAACGTCGTCTATTACAATTGGCCGGCTATCGTGTACTGCATTACAGCGAGGTGCCTGATTATCACGATCTAAGAAGGGACTTATTGACTCCAGAAACAGAGATGGCAATTTTACATGTAACGCCGCAACTAGAACGAATGTCAAATGCGTTTGTGAAGTCTTAAAAGTTAGAGATTATAGCAATTGATTAAAGAACTCATTAAAGAAGATCTTAATAACATGCTGACATTAAAAATGTTAAAACTACTAAAAAATTGAGCAATATAACTAGGGATATTGCTCAATTTAATGTCGTTTTATATTTATAAAAATTATGGAAGTACGGCAACAACCGTCATTTCTACAAGTACGTCCGGTGCATAAAGTTTAGACTCTACACAAGTACGCGCTGGTGGATGTCCTTCACTAATCCATGCATCCCAAACAGCATTCATTGCTGCATAATCTTTGTCGATATCTTTTAGAAAAATCATGACAGAAAGAATGTGGGTTTTATCTGTTCCGGCTTCTGCCAATAGGCGGTCAATATTATCTAAAGTTTGCTGAGTCTGCGATGTAACATCTACGCTGGTATCATCTGCGAGTTGCCCAGCTAAGTGTACTAAATTACCTGAAATCGCAACTTCGCAGTAGCGTGAAGTCACGTGTAAACGCTTTACCGTCATAAAAATGCTCTAGAGTGGCTTTATTTAATAGTTTTGATTTTATGAAGAGTTGCTATGCGTGTGCAAGCAAGTAGAAAAGATTTTAAGTAGATTATTGTGATGAGGAAATCAGATCAACCATGTATTGGAAGGGCCCTGTAATATTCGGATTTGGTCGTCACGCCAATCACAGGACGATATGCCGCAAGTAAAGGTTGCTTTTGGCATGGTGCAAATACATGGATAATGAATATGCGCTGATTAGGTTACTCTAAACTTGAAGTAAAAGGGAATAGCTTTTGTTCAAAAGTTGCTCTTTTGAGTGAAAATTAGACAATCACCAAAGGTTAAGTTGGAAGTCATCTGCTTGAGTTTGTAATTGATAAACTCCTATACCAATTAAGCGAAACTGGAAATGTTCAGGAATCTGCATTTCATTTAATAATAAAAATAAAACTTGGATTAAGTCTTGTAGCGACTGGATAGGTCTCTTAAAGCTTTTACTATGTTGTAAAGTCTGAAAATTTTTGAGTTTAAGCTTAATATTCACACCACGTGCATTGAGCTGTTTTTTCTCTAAGCTTTGCCATACTTTTTCGGCTAATCCCTGCCAGTAGGGCTGACATTGAACTAAAGTAAAATCACTATCGAAAGTGGTCTCTTTCGAAATTTGTTGACGTGCTCTTTCGGCTTGAACAGGCCTATGATCAATTCCTTGCGCATATAGGTAGAGCTGTTGTCCATATTTACCAAAGTGGTGAACTAAAACAGCCTCTTCAATTTTCTGTAAATCACCCAAAGTATGTAATTGAAGCTGCTGTAATTTCTCCTGAGTGACTTTACCGACGCCAGGAATCTTTTTAAGTGGCAGGTCTTGAATGAAATTGGCAACCTGCGAAGGTTTGATTACACATAAACCATTAGGTTTGTTCCAGTCCGAAGCAATTTTTGCCAAAAATTTATTAGGGGCTACACCTGCTGATGCAGTCAGTCCAGTTAACCTAAAAATATCTTCCCGAATGTGCATGGCAACTTCTGTTGCGCTTGTAATTTGTTTTAAGTTTTCAGTGACATCTAAATAAGCTTCATCTAAAGATAAAGGTTCAATAAGCAGAGTATATTGCTGAAAGATCGAGTGAATTTGAGCGGAGACTGTACGATATTTTTCAAAATTTGGCTCAATAATAACGACTTGAGGACATAGTTTTCTTGCCTGAGTCATCGACATGGCTGAACGTAAACCAAATTCGCGGGCAGGATAAGATGCAGCAGCAATCACAGCTCGCGGATGATGAGATGAAATAACAACGGGTAAATGCCTCAATTCAGGGTGTTCCCGTAGCTCGACTGATGCATAAAAGGCATCCATATCGATATGAATGATTTTGCGCATATTATTGTGCTTTCACGATGCCTTGCTGCTGTAAGAATTGGTGCCACTCTTTGACTGAACCATCATAAACATTTAAGTCTACTGTCTTTACCATCCCTTCAATTTTACCCTGATTACTATGCTGCCAGAAGAGCCATTTTCTCTTGTCTTTAAGTTCAGGTTTTCCTTCGTAATCTCTGACCCAAAGTGGTGTATTAGGAAAACTACCGATTAACACAATGTGATAAAAAGTTTTAGAAATATAAAAGATAGGTTGTTTGCCATAATGCTGTTTTAGGCGGTCATGCATGATGCCTATTTCTTTAAGTAATTGTTCTTTGGTATGCGAATTAATACAGTTACCGTCATATTCCAGATCAATGACAGGGGGGAGCGTATCTGCTTTTTTTGGAACTGTTGCAATAAAATTTTCGGCTTGTGTTTTACCATCACGACATAGACGGTAAAAATGATAAGCCCCTACATGAAGCCCATGTTCGCGGGCTTTGAGCCAGTTTTCTTGAAATTTTGAATCTTTGTAATCGCCGCCTTCAGTCGCTTTTAAATAAACGAATTGAAACTTTTCTGGTGATATTTTTTTCCAGTCGATATCACCTTGATGGTGAGAAACATCGAACCCTTGAACTGGATAATCTTGTGCAACGGCTTTTTGCTGATAGAACAGACCAAAATAAGCCAGAACTCCCATAACACATGCTAAGCCAATTCCGATAAAGGTATTGTACCGTGCTGTGAAAAAGGTTTGAGCCAGTTTGGTCATGCAAAACTCATTAAAGATTTGAAGCCGACATCATAGCGTGATTTAAGAGCGAGAAACCACGCTAAAAATGCAACGGCTTATACGGGGGTGTTTTTTGGAATTTGCCAGAAAATAAGAGCCGCAATTACATTGATGCAACCGAGGCAAATTAAAGTGACATGGAATGCGGTAGTTACGTGATCGGCACCATAATAACTGGTAAATACATTAATGAGAGTACCTGCCAGTGCCACGCCAATACTCATTGATAGCATCATGATCATCGATAAAAAGCTATTACCACTACTTGCATCTTGTTGAGGCAAATCTTTTAAGGTGAGTGTATTCATACCCACAAATTGCAGTGAGTTTAATGTGCCAAATAAGAAAAAGTGTAAAGCTCTAAACCAAGTTGGAGTATCGACTGTCATGATGGCGAAAGAGGCAATACATAGCCCGACCAGCGTTGTGTTAATGAGTAAAAAACGTCGATAGCCAATTTTTTGAATAATAGGTCTGACAATTGGTTTTGAAAATAATGAGCCTAAGACCAAAGGAATCATCATTAAACCAGCAATAAAAGGCTCAAAACCAAAAGCGACTTGTAGCATGAGTGGTAAAACAAAAGGTAAGGCATTACCACCAAAACGAGCAAAGAAATTACCTAAAATACCAATCGCATAAATTTTGTTTCTAAAGAGTCGACTGCGGAATAATGCATTTTGATGAGTGTGGGAGTGATAGGCATACCAAAGTGTTGCAATTATGCCGATGACTAAAAGTGAAATGCTGAACCAGTTTGAATATTCAGGTGAGGCTAGATGTTCGATACCCAAAGACCATCCAATCATTGCCACTACTAATAAGATGAAGCCGCCTAAATCAAATGTTTTGACCGAAAGTTCTTTTAAATTAGGCATGACTTTTAATGTCATTAAGATGCCTAAGATACCCATGGGAATATTGATGAGGAAAATCCAGTGCCAAGTTGCAACTTCAACTAACCAGCCACCTAAAGTTGGACCCGCCAGAGGCCCGAGTAAACCTGCAAGACTCATTAAGCTCATTGCGGCTAAGAACTGAGTTCGGGGAATAATCTTTAAAAGTGATAGTCTGCCAACAGGAAGTAGTAAGGCTCCGCCTACGCCTTGGATGACTCGGAAAAATAACAGCTCATTAAGGCTCTGAGAAAGACCACAACCTAAAGAGGCTAAAGTAAAAATAACGATTGCCGATAAGAAAATATTTCTAACACCAAAGCGGTCTGCTAACCATCCACTTAAAGGAATGCAGGCGGCTACTGATAAAACATAGGCCACCACTACGCTGTGCATGCGTAGAGGGTCTTCATTTAGATGATGAGCCATTGCAGGAATAGCGGTATTTACAATCGTTGTGTCCAAAGCCTGCATAAAAAAGCCAATGGAAACCAAAAGAACCAGTAAGCGATATTCAGGTTGCAAGGCTTGGTGAGTCGGCGTGGCATTCATAACATTTGAAATTTAACGTTTTGGTCTAGTGTAAAACAAATTGAAAGTAAAAAAAGCAAGACAATGTTGAGTACCCCTTTACTAAATCTAATTGCTCTTGAAGGCAACGGTGAAAATAGTTAAAACAAAAAAAGCGGCAGGACCGCTTTTTTATGGAGAGTAGGTGGGCAACTAGACAACAAATCTTTTTGGCATTTTTAAGTTTTTAATCACGTTATAAATTTGATCAACGTCTTCGCAGATAATCAATTTAGCGCGGTGTTGAAGTGGGAGAAAACCCTCTTGAACCGCATGATCTAACTGGGCAATCAATGCATTATAAAAACCATTCACGTTATATAAAATCATGGGTTTTTGATGTTGGTTGAGTTGACCCCAAGTGGCTATTTCTAATATCTCTTCGAATGTTCCTAAACCACCCGGTAATGCAACAAATGCACTTGCACGTTCAGCCATCATGGCTTTGCGCTCATGCATGGTTTCTACTACGTGTAATTCGGTTAATCTAGAGTGTGCTTCTTCATAGTTAAGCATGAAATCAGGGATCACTCCCACAGCTTCACCGCCATTTTCGAGTACGCTGTCGGCTACTTGTCCCATTAAGCCAATGCTTGCACCGCCGTAGACCAAACCAAAGCCTTGCTCAGCAATTCCACGAGCGAGTTCAATTGCCTTTTCTCGGTAGATTGGATTATTTCCTGCACGTGAACCACAATATAATGCAATAAGAGGTTGTTTTGTTTTTACAGCTGTTATTGGTGAATCATTTACTGCCATTGTTAATACGCTATTCATTGCTTTATTTTCACCTTATCACGTTCATATTTCTTGTCTACACTAAGCCAAAGATATGACAACTTTATAAGCAGATTAATAAGAAAGATTCATGTTTTGTATGGGTTTGGTGAATGCCCGTCATGAACAAATAAAAATGATGAATTTCTATTAAATCTTGCCTATACTAAAAATTCGTTTAACAACATATGAACAAATATGGGTAGTGGTTGTAGTCGCTCCGTTTTAATTTTTTGTCCTAAAAAAACATTTTCCCTCCTTTGTATGGGCATGCTTGCTGTGTTGCCAAATAAAGATAAAATCCAATCAGCACAGGAGCAGGATCGATGATCTTTGAATGGATGTCTGATCCTGCTGCTTGGGTGGGCTTAGCAACTTTAATCGTTCTTGAAATTGTATTGGGGATTGATAACCTCGTTTTCATCGCTATTTTGGCCGAAAAACTGCCACCAGAGCAGCGAGGCAAGGCTCGAAAACTGGGATTATTATTGGCCTTGGGCATGCGTATGCTCTTGTTGGCTGCTATTGCTTGGGTCGTAACACTTACTCATCCACTCTTCCATATTTTTGATCACCCTTTTTCTGGCCGTGATTTGATCTTGCTATTTGGTGGTGTGTTCTTGCTCTTTAAAGGCACCATGGAATTGCACGAGCGTCTGGAAGGCAAACAACTGCAAAAAGAAGACAATCCAGTTCATGCTGCATTCTGGATGGTGATTGTTCAGATTGTTGTGCTTGATGCTGTATTCTCATTAGACAGTGTGATTACCGCAGTGGGGATGGTCAAAGACAAGAGTGTCATGATGTTGGCAATGATTGTTGCTGTCGGGATCATGTTCTGGGCATCAAGACCACTCATGGACTTTGTCAATAAGCATCCAACCGTGGTTATTCTCTGCCTTGGCTTTTTAATGATGATTGGCTTCTCTTTGGTCGTGGAAGGTTTTGGTTTCCATATTCCGAAGGGCTACTTATATGCGGCGATTGGTTTCTCAATTTTGGTAGAAATAATCAATCAAAGCATGCGCCGCAATCAGGAAAAGATGGTTACAACCACAGACTTGCGTTATCGCACTGCCTCTGCGGTTTTACGTATGCTAGGAAGTAAAAGCAGTGGTTCTAGCTCAGATACACAATCTTCGGATAAAGAGGACGTATTAGCTACTCAAGCTTTTGCAGATGAAGTTTTTGATGAAGACAATGGTGTTTATCATAGTGTACTTGTGCAAGGTGTTCTTGGTTTATCAGAACGTCCAGTAAAGTCCGTAATGACGCCACGACCTGAACTTGAATGGATTGATTTAGACGACGAACCGGAAGTTTTAAAAGAACGTTTAATGTCAATGACACACTCTCGTTTGATTGTTGCACGTGGTGAACTTGATAACATTGAGGGTATTGCACTCACTCATAAAGTTTTGAATGGCTTTATTGAAACTGGTGTGGTCGATTTCCAAAAGCATTTACGTGAACCTGTCATTGTGCATGAAAATGCTCAAGTACTTATGGTGATGGAGCAATTACGTCAAGCACCTTTACAAATGGCAATCGTTTTAAACGAATACGGTTCAATTGAAGGTATTGCAACACCAATCGACATCTTAGAAGCAATTGCGGGTGAATTCCCAGATGAAGATGAACTAGATGCAGCCGCTGAGAGCTTGGAAGATGGTTCATTAATACTTGAAGGTTCAACCGACATTCGCCATGTATCTTTGTTATTAGGCCGTGATTTGGTTGATGAAAGTGAACAGTATTCTACTTTATCGGGCTATTTGTTATTCCATTTAGGTCGCTTGCCTGAAAATGGTGAAACTGTTGAAGCAGATGGTTATCGCTTTGAAGTGGTGACGATGGAAGGCCATAAAATCGAGAAAGTTCATATTGTTTCTATCGAACAAGATGAATCAAAAGATTAAATGACATTTCAATTCTAGAAACATCATAAAATAGCTCAAATCTGAGCTATTTTTTTATTTGAGAAACACAGAATGACTCAACACACTTGTCCATGTGGAAAAGGCAGCTATGCAGAATGTTGTGAGCCTTTACATTTAGGCACAGCAAAAGCCCTGAAAGCAGAGCAGCTGATGCGTTCGCGTTATAGTGCTTTTGCATTACAGCAAATTGATTATATTGTTCAAACAACCGCTTTAGGTCAGCAAACTGCACTTGATAAAGATGCAATTGCAGACTGGAGTAAACAAAATCAATGGTTGGGTTTAGAGGTCGTTAACACCAACGAAAAACTAGATAAAACCCATGCACAGGTTGAATTCAAGGCACATTATCATGATGGGCAAAAAGCTCAGGTTCACCATGAGGTTTCACATTTTGTATATCAGCAACAACAATGGTTTTTTCTTGATCCTACTGTAGATATGCATGTCACTATGAAACAGCCTTGTATATGTGGCTCTGGAAAAAAATTTAAACAATGCTGTGCACAATTCATATAACTTTACCTTAAAATACGCGCACCGTTTGGCCTGAGGGAAAGGGCGATGTTACTCACCGTTATTTATATTATTGCGATTACTGCCGAAGCCATGACAGGCGCATTGTCTGCTGGGCGACGGAGTATGGACTGGTTCGGTGTCGTACTGATTGCCTGTGTGACTGCTTTAGGTGGTGGGTCTGTACGCGATGTATTACTCGGCCATTATCCTTTAACTTGGGTAAAACATCCTGAATATTTGGTTCTGACTTGTTGTGCTGCATTTGTCACAATCATTATTGCCAAATGGATGCGTCACTTACATAACATCTTTTTGGTGCTCGATGCCTTAGGTCTAATCGGCTTTACTATTATTGGTTGTCAGATTGCCTTGCAAATGGGGCATGGTTTTGTGGTATCGGCTGTAGCAGGGGTGTTAACTGGGGTTTCTGGTGGTATTTTACGTGACATTTTATGTAACGATGTCCCGTTCGTTTTCCGTCGTGAACTTTATGCGAGTATTGCTTTTGTAGCAGTCATTTGCTACTGGGTATGCTTAGATTTGGGATTCAGTTTAGAGTTAACTGTTATTTCAACCTTAATTTTCGGTTTTACTCTGCGTCTGATTGCGATCTATTTCGGTTTAGAAATGCCTAAGTTTATTTATAAAGATGACGATGCAGAATCAGCTTCATCAACCGATGAACATTAATTATGCAGAATGCGATGTGAGCATGCTATAACAATTAAATATTGTATTGCTCACTTATTCTTTCCAGTAGAGTTTTCTTATGGATCTGGTTTCACGTATACAAAATCTTCCGATTGGCAAATTCCACTACACATTATTGTGGGTGGTTGGGTTAGGTTGGATGTTTGATGCGATGGACACCGGCATCATTGCTTTTATCATGACAACGCTTGTTAAAGACTGGGCATTAACACCAGCCGAAAGCGGTTGGATTGTGAGTATTGGCTTTGTAGGAATGGCTATTGGAGCAGTTTGCTCGGGAGCTTTAGCAGATCGGTTTGGTCGAAAGACAATATTTGCCACGACCATGGCAATTTATAGTATTGCGACTGCCTTATGTGCTTTTGCTCCAGATTTAAAATGGTTATTGATTTTCCGTTTTATTGTTGGCGTTGGTCTTGGTGGACAGTTGCCTGTTGCGGTGACATTGGTGAGTGAATATATACCTTCACATGTACGTGGTCGTTTTATTGTATTACTTGAAAGTTTTTGGGGTTTAGGCTGGTTAGTTGCGGCGTTAATTTCTTATTTTATTATTCCTAAATTTGGTTGGCATATTGCATTCCTGATGGGCGGCCTACCACTGATTTATATTTTGGTCATTTGGAAAAAACTCCCCGAGTCGATACCGTACCTGATTAACCGTGGTCGTATCGAAGAAGCGCATGCATTAGTTCAAAAACTAGAAGCTCAGGCGGGTGTTCAAATCGTTCATCACATTGAAGTCGTGCCTGTAGCCATACAACAAAAGGTCTCTTTTAAACAACTTTGGAGTGGCCCTTTTGCACGCCGTAGTTTAATGCTGTGGCTCATCTGGTTTGGAATTGTATATTCCTACTACGGCATCTTTACTTGGTTACCAAGTTTACTGGTGAAACAGGGCTATGACATTGTTAAATCTTTTGAATATGTTTTGCTTATGATTTTGGCACAACTACCTGGTTACTTGGCAGCGGCATGGTTTGTGGAGCGATTGGGTCGAAAAATTACACTCGCTTCTTTTATCGGCTTTTGTGCATTGTCTGCATATTTCTTTGGACAAGCCGACAGTGTCAACAGCATTATGTTTTGGGGCTGCCTTATGTCATTCTTTAATTTAGGGGCATGGGGAGTGTTATACACCTATACGCCAGAGCAATATCCAGCCAATATTCGAGCTTTCGGTTCGGGCTGGGCATCGGCAATGGGGCGTTTAGGCGGAATTTTGGCGCCAATTGTTGTTACCCATATGATGGTTGCAAAGCATGGGTTTAGCCATGTTTTCATGATGTTTACTGTTGTTTTACTTTTGGTCGCAGCTGTAATTTTAATATTAGGTGAAGAAACCCAAGGGAAAAGACTCGAGTCGATAGGCATGTAGTTTTGCCTAACTTTATAGCAAGTAACTAAAAATATAGACCGATGAGACATAATTTGACGCTCAGGTGACAGACTCCCTCTTGTGTCTGTAACATAGCCCACTTAGCATAAGACTCATTTAAAATAACGACTGATTTGGAAGATAAGCTGACTATGACCAGCCTTGCGCATCAAGCGACAGAAAACCGCTCTGTAGCCGAATTTACTGAACAGGCTTACCTGAATTATGCCATGTACGTCATCATGGACCGTGCATTGCCGCATATCAGTGATGGTTTAAAGCCTGTACAGCGCCGTATTGTATTTGCCATGAGCGAATTAGGGCTGAAAAATAGTGGTAAGCCAAAAAAATCAGCTCGTACAGTCGGTGATGTACTCGGTAAATACCATCCTCATGGTGACTCGGCATGTTATGAAGCGATGGTCTTGATGGCTCAGCCATTTAGTTATCGTTATCCTTTAATTGAAGGACAAGGTAACTGGGGAGCACCAGATGATCCTAAGTCATTTGCTGCGATGCGTTATACCGAAGCAAAACTTTCTGCCTACAGTGAATTATTGTTAAATGAGTTAGGTCAGGGCACAACTGACTGGCAAGATAACTTTGATGGTTCATTAAAAGAACCCATTACGTTACCAGCGCGTATTCCTAATATTCTACTCAACGGCACAACCGGTATTGCGGTTGGTATGGCGACAGACATTCCGCCGCATAATTTACGTGAAGTGATTAAAGGAACGATTGCCTTAATTCGTAACCCACAAACTTCAGATGAAAAATTGGCTGAATATATTCCAGCGCCAGATTTACCAACAAAAGCTGAGATTATTACGCCGCCAGAAGAATTACTCAAAATCCAGACCACTGGTCGTGGCAGTTACCGCATGCGAGCGGTTTATACCATCGAAAAAAATGAAATCGTGATTACTGAATTGCCTTATCAAGTGTCGGGCTCTAAGGTGATTACTCAAATTGCCGACCAAATGCAGGCCAAAAAACTACCATTAGTCGTTGATATCCGTGACGAGTCGGATCATGTAAACCCAACACGATTAGTGATTGTACTTCGTTCTAACCGCATTGATGCAGAAGCGGTGATGAGCCACTTATTTGCTACCACCGATTTAGAATCGAGCTATCGTGTTAATTTAAACATGATTGGTGAAGATGGGCGTCCTCAGGTTAAATCGATTCGTCGTATTTTGCTGGAATGGATTGAGATCCGTAAAAAAACGGTGACTCGCCGTTTAGAATACCATTTAAACCGAATTGAAAAGCGCCTGCATATTTTGGCAGGTCTTTTAATTGCTTACCTTGATATTGATACAGTCATCCGTATTATTCGTGAAGAAGATCAGCCTAAACCTGTATTGATGGAACACTTCAAGATTGATGAGATACAGGCAGAAGCAATTTTAGAACTCAAGTTACGTCATTTAGCAAAACTCGAAGAGATGGAAATCCGTCAAGAGCAGGATGAACTTGCAGCAAAAGCAGCAATTATCCGTGAGCAATTAGGAAATCCAGAATCTTTAAAAAATCTGATTATTGGTGAATTAAAAGAAGACGCGAAAAAGTTTGGTGACGAACGCCGCTCTCCAATTGTGGTACGTGCTGAAGCTGTCCAGATTAAAGAACAAGACCTTGTACCAGCAGAAACAGTAACAGTGGTTTTATCTGAAGCGGGTTGGATTCGTGCTGCAAAAGGTGCAGATGTTGATGCAGAAAATTTAAACTACCGTGCTGGTGACCAATATTTAAGTCACGCTGTGGGCAAAACCAATCAACGGATTTATTTCCTTGATGAGACAGGGCGTAGTTATGCTTTACCTATCAGCAGCTTGCCATCAGCAAGAGGTTTAGGTGAACCATTAAGTTCCAAACTTGCTCCTGCAAGCGGCGTGTCGTTTATTCAGGTTTATCTAGAAGATGAAGCGTCTGAACTTATCGCTGCTAGTACATCAGGTTATGGATTTAAAACTCAAGCCAAACAGCTAGATACCAATGCCAAGGCAGGGAAAACATTCTTGTCGGTGCCTGAAAAATCAAAAGCTTTACCATTAATATCTGCTCAAAATATGACACATTTGGCTGTGCTCAGTTCAGCAGGTCGACTCTTAATCATTGATTTGGCAGAACTCCCAAATTTAAATAAGGGTAAAGGTAATAAGTTGATACAACTTGAAGCGAAAGAGCAAATTTTATCCATGACAACCCTGAACTTAGATGAAATAATTCAGGTGGTTGCAGGGCAACAACATTTAAAATTAAAAGGTGATGATCTACAAAAATACCTGGGTAAACGAGCTTCAAAAGGTCAGCTCTTACCACGTGGATATCAAAAAGCAAATAAACTGTTGATTCAGAGATAAAGCTAGCGTCTGGCAACATAAATACGCTATATATGGCAACATGTTCAAGCAATGAACTGAACTTGTTGGTATGAATAACGATTAAAAGGACAGCAATTTGGAGTACGTAATTTGTACTCCATGCAAAAAATTTGGCAGGGTTAAATTGTCAAAACTTCTGTCTCATAATCTTGTTCGAAGTGTCATGAATGTGCCAATAAGTTTTAAATATGTTCTGGCACCAAGAAGCTAAAGAATAGCTGGGGCATTGAATAACAGTTATTACTAAGGATTACGAATCGGAGATAATGGCATTATGGAAAAAATTTGGTTTGCAGAATACCAAAAGACAGGGATTCCAGAAACAGTAGCATTGCCTGCGGAAAATACCTCACTTGTTGATATTTTTGAGAGTAATTTCCAAAAATTTGGTTCTCGCGATGCCTTTATCTTTATGGATAAAGCGATGTCATTTAATGAGTTGGAGCTTGCAAGCCGTAAGTTCGCGACCTATTTGCAAAATTTGGGGTTAGCAAAAGGAACTCGTGTGGCAGTGATGATGCCGAATGTGTTGCAGTATCCTGTAGTTGCATTAGCTGTGTTACGTGCAGGTTTAGTGTTAGTAAACGTTAACCCACTTTATACTGCGCGTGAACTTGAGCATCAATTAAATGACTCAGGTGCAGAAGTACTTGTGATCATTGAAAACTTTGCCAGTGTTTACCAAAGCATTTTGGGTAAAACACCAGTGAAACATGTAGTAGTTGCATCAGTCGGAGACATGCTTGGTACACTCAAAGGTACTCTGGTGAACTTTGTATTACGTAAAGTACGTAAACAAATTCCAGCTTGGAATATTCCAGGACACGTTAAATTTAACTCAGCATTAAATAAAGAAAATGCGAGTAATTATAAGCGTCCGACGTTAACTTTAAGTGATACGGCTGTACTTCAATACACTGGTGGTACGACGGGTGTTTCAAAAGGTGCAGAGCTTACTCATCGTAATCTTGTAGCAAACTTACTTCAGTGTGATGGCATTTTCCAAAGTAAATTTGGAGCAAACGATGGTGCTAAAGGCGACCGTATTGTTTGTGCATTGCCGCTTTATCATATTTTTGCGTTCATGGTTTGCGCGATGTACGGTATGTATAAAGGTCAGGCAAATATCTTGATTCCGAACCCTCGTGATTTACCAGCTGTTATCAACGAACTGCGTAAATATCAACCATCATTCTTCCCAGCAGTAAATACATTATTTAATGCTTTAGTGAATAATGAAGAGTTCAGACAACTTGACCATAGCAAGTTAAAAATGGCGATGGGCGGTGGTATGGCCGTTTTACCTTCTACAGCAGAAGCTTGGAAGAAAATTACTGGCACAACCATTATTGAAGGTTATGGCTTGTCAGAAACCTCACCGGTAGCAACTGCAAATCCACCTGCTTCTACTGAATTTAGTGGCACCATTGGTATTCCGTTACCTTTAACTGAAGTGGCCATTTTAGATGATGATGGGAAAGAAGTTGCTTTAGGTGAGCAAGGTGAAATCTCGATTCGTGGGCCTCAAGTAATGAAAGGTTACTGGAACCGCGCTGATGAGACAGCTAAAGTCATGACAGCAGACGGCTTCTTCCGTACGGGCGATATCGGCGTTATGGATAGCCGTGGATATACAAAAATTGTAGATCGTAAAAAAGATATGATTTTGGTTTCTGGCTTTAACGTTTACCCAAGTGAAATCGAAGAAGTTATTGCTAAACATCCAAAAGTATTGGAAGTTGCAGCTATTGGTGTTCCAGATGAAAAATCAGGTGAAGTGCCAAAACTCTTTATTGTGAAAAAAGATCAAAGCTTAACGACTGAAGAAGTTTTAAGCTTCGCTAAAGAAAACTTAACAGGCTATAAGCGCCCTCGTTATGTTGAGTTTATGGATGAATTACCAAAATCAAATGTAGGCAAAATTTTACGTAAAGACTTACGTAAACCAGCTTAATCGGTTAATAAAAAAAGCGCCTTAGGGCGCTTTTTTTATTTTATATTTTATGACTTTTTATAAACCAGCGGTCTATATAAGGTCGTCCAATTCCGATCATCCCAACAAAAACAAGCATTGTGCCAAGTTGCAGGCGGAGGTGAGTTAAATCAAGCTGACCATAACTTAAATAGTTATCTGCTAAGCAATATATCGTAATCACAATGAGCCAGTGCCACAAAGGAAGTCGTTTAATACCGACAGCAATAAAGGTAATTGTTAAAATAACAAAGGTGCCAAGTGTAGATTGCCAATTTAAATTTGCACAAATCACACTCAGTAAAAAAGCGACAATAGGGAGTACGATCTTTAATATGCGATCCATCTGAAGTTGATTCTGTTTTTGCTTATCCAAGACTTTAAACAATTCTTTTTGATCAGGTTGTTGCATACATGGCCCTATTACTCAGTGATGACAAGTGATTGCATAAAATTTCAGGTAAAAACGCAATGTTATGATAGCATGATCAACAGTATTTTCAGTGATGGATGGCACTATGCAGGGCATCAGCGGCATTATCTATATTATTTTAGTGGCATGTTTACTGCCATACGCATTTACCGCAATTGCAAAAATTACAGGTGGTTTTCAGCCTGCCGATAATCAAAACCCGAGAGCTTTTTTTGCCAAAACAACGGGTCTGGCTGCTCGCGCTAATGCCGTACAACAAAATAGTTTTGAAAGCTTACCTTTATTCTTAACGGCTATTTTAATGGCCGAATATATGGTCGTTCCAGAATACTTTATTCTGAGATTAGGCTGGGCGTATATTATTTTAAGAGTTATTTATGGGATCTGCTATTTAAGTAACTGGGCAACTTTACGTTCGATTGTCTGGTTCTTATCTATATTGTGTCCAATCTTCTTATTAGTGGTCACGATTAAACTGACTTGAGTGTCATTCTGTCATTCTGTCATTCTGTCAT
>NZ_JRVL01000383.1:0-382 GCF_054823985.1 Acinetobacter sp. GN11
CAGACCGTCTAGTAAAGTGCATCAGATTATTCCTTCTGAGGAGTATTCTTGTGTATATCGATCGTCCCTCGCTTGTTGCGGTAGGACGAGTGAGGGACACCTTCGGGTGTGCTGATTCTTTACTATCAGTCTGCGAACCCTTGCTCGTTCTGCCACCATAATTCTAATGTCTTGGCAGAACTCCATATATAAGGAGTTGGCTTTGCACATCCATTATTTCTTGGCAACCTTTGCCAAAAGCTATAACAACACAGCTTAAAACATTTAACGCAGCTTGATCGCCGTAAGGCTTTTTCAGGCTTTAGCTCGTTATTACTTAAAACTTAGACAATTAAACCTTGAGATGTGCTGGGCACAGTCTTTACGGCTTTGCTATGCCTTT
>NZ_JRVL01000383.1:482-4295 GCF_054823985.1 Acinetobacter sp. GN11
AGCAGCGGTTTTTACATCTCATTTATATACAACAATAATTTTATAACGGTAAAAATATGCCACATTTAGTTCTCCCAACACGTGCATTAAAAGTCGTAGATAAAGCAATTGAGTTATTTCACTACAACGGATTTCATTTAGTCGGCATCGACAGACTTGTGAAAGAGTGTGGAGTACCCAAAGCAACTTTTTATAACTACTTTCACTCTAAAGAACGGTTGATTGAAATTTGCCTGATTGTGCAAAAAGAGCGCTTAAAAGAAAAAGTGGTTTCTATTGTTGAATATGACCATGACACAAGCGCAAGCGATAAACTCAAAAAGCTCTATCTTTTACATGCAGATTTAGACGGGATGTATTACTTATTATTTAAAGCTATTTTTGAAACAAAACTGACTCATCCAAAAGCCTATCAAACCGCCGTGAGATATAGAACATGGCTCACCAACGAAATTTATAGCCAGCTTAGAACACTTAACCCCGATGTTTGTTTTACCGATGCCAAACTATTTTTATATTTAATTGAAGGCACTGTTATTCAGCTTTTAAGCTCGGATGAGGTTGATGAAAGAATGGTTGAGGTGTTTTTGAAAAGCTTAAGCGTATGCTAAGTTAGATGTATAAAATGATAAATTCATAATAAACTGTACTCATTAGTACATTCAAAAGTATATATTCTGTTTTTATTTGTAATATAAATGTTGTAAATTATTAAAAGGGACGATCAATAATTTTTTTTGATCAAATTTAATTACTAAAATTTATACAAATTAATTATGCATATTTCAAAAGTTAGTTTAGTCAATTATCGGAACTTTAAAAACGCAACATTTTTATTTAATAAGGGTATTAATACAGTTATAGGAGAGAATGGTGCGGGTAAGACAAATCTTTTCAAAGCAATACGCTTATTGTTAGATGATTCTGCTATTCAGTACGCTTATAAGTTAAATGAGAATGATTTCAACAGAGAACTAGGAAGCGATTGGAAAGGACATTGGATTATTATAAGTATTGAATTTGATGAAATAGATAGCAATGAGGCAATACAATCTTTATTTGTCCACGGGGCAGGAAGGGTTGAATCAGATACTGTAAGCAAAGCTAGTTATACACTTTTCTTTAGACCTAAAATCCATATTCGACATAAACTAGCTAGTTTGGAGGAGGGTGATAAAGATGGCTTAGAAGAAATACTATCAAGTATAAGTATTGAAGATGATTATGAAACTATATTCCATGGTAAAAGCACCGTAAACTTTAATGATCCAACAATTTATAATACTTTGGTAGGTAATTTTGAAGATATCAAATTTCCTAGTGATATTGATTGCTCAAAATTTGGAGTAAAAGTTCCGCTTCAGCTATCTGTATCAAAGGAAATGTCATTTACTTTTATCCAAGCTTTAAGAGATGTTGTTAGTGATTTTAAGAATAATAGGACAAATCCATTATTAACTTTGCTTAGAAGAAAAAGTGAAGAGATTAAATCAGAAGAATATAAGCCTATTAGTGATCTAGTTTTAGAGCTGAATAATAGTATTGAGAAACTTTCTGATGTTCAAGAAATTAGAGATGATATTAGGGAGACGATTTTAGGTACAATAGGTCGAACATATTCCCCATCATCACTATCAATTAGGTCTAGTGTTCCAAATGAAGCTGAAAAGTTATTGCAATCACTAAAACTTTTTATTGGTGAATCGGGAGAAGACTACGAAGGAAATCTTCATGAGTTAAGTTTAGGCGGCGCAAATATTATATTTTTGACCCTAAAATTACTTGAATTTAAATATAGAAGAGCTAGGGATGCATTTGCAAATTTTTTAATAATTGAAGAACCTGAAGCACATATTCACAACCATATCCAAAAGACACTATTTGATAAATTAAATTTCTCAAATACACAAATTATTTATTCTACTCATTCGCCTCAAATATCAGAGGTAAGTAATGTTGAAAGTATGAATATTATTAGTAGAAAAGTAAACTTTTCTGAAACTTATCAACCATCTATTGGCCTTTCTCCTAAAAGTATTAATCAAGTTCAGCGTTATTTGGATGCCGTAAGAACTAATCTATTATTTGCAAAAGGTGTGATATTAGTAGAAGGTGATGCTGAAGAAATTTTATTACCTATTTTAATTAAAATAGTATTTGGAGTAAGTATAGATGAGCTTGGAATAAGTTTAATTAATATTCGTAGTACAGGCTTTGAGAATGTTGCGCAACTTTTTCATAATGATCGAATTAGACGTAAGTGTGCAATTTTAACGGATCTTGATCGCGCCATCTGCGATACAACAATATTACCTACTGATAATGAAAATGATCAAAAATATAAAAGAAAAGTAGAAGCTTCACAAAAAAGTGGAGGAGAAAGAAAAATTGTTTTAGATGAATTTGAAAAAAATAATATTTGGATAAAAGCTTTTTATGCTGATCATACATTTGAGGTTGACTTTATTAAAGCTGGTAATGTTTCGGAAGTACATAATATTGTTGAGAATGTCTACACAAAGCCAGAAACATGTGATCTTGCTAAAGCTGAATTAGAAAGTGAAGATGTAGCTGTTTATGGACGTAGAGTACTGACTATGGCTAAACAGGAAGGAAAAGGATGGTTTGCAATTCTATTAGGTGGTGTTCTATCTAGTGGAACAAGAATTCCAGAATATATCATGGGTGCTTTAATATTTGCTAAGCATGATTATTCTCCTTCATTAATAGCAGATATAATAGAGTATCGGGTTAAAATACATGAAACTATTACCCCTAGTGTGTATGACTTTTCTGCTCTTTATGTGATTTTAGAAAAATTTAAATCTGGTGAAGAGGTAGATTTATCTGAAATATTGCATGAACTCGAGATTATAAAAAATGACCAAATTTATCTATTCATAACTAAATTATTCAACGAGTATGAATATGCTTAATTTTAATCCTAATGATCTAAATGAAGAACAAAAAAATGCTATTTATGAAGAAAATAGCATTTTATTAGTTGCCTGTCCTGGAAGTGGTAAAACAAGAACCCTTATTTATAAAATTGCTTTTGAGTTAAGTAAAATTGAGTCAACTAAAAAATTTGTTATAGCTATTACTTATACTAATAATGCAGCTGAAGAAATTAAAGAGCGAGTAGAAGCCTTAGGTGTCGATACAACTCAGCTTTGGATAGGTACAATCCATTCATTTTGCCTACATTGGATACTTAGACCATACTATCTATATTTGGATAATTTAAAGTATGGTTTCAGTGTAATTAATTCCTATGATACGGAAAGAATTTTAACAGAATTATGTTTAAGTTATAAAAATCAAAGAATTACTTATTGGGACTGCGGTGTAATAGCAAGGACAGATAATATTTATTTGACTTGTACTGACACAGCTAAGCATTCTGCATTATTAAAAATAATGCATGATTATTATACTATTTTGGCAAAAAACAAACAAATTGATTTTGAACAAATATTGAAATACTCATGGGATCTACTTAATAAAAATTCGATTATTAGCAAATCCCTTAGTAATATATTTTCATTAATATTAATTGATGAATATCAGGATACTAAAGAAATACAATATTATATACTTTCAGAAATATTAAAATCAAATTGTGGGAATACTAAAGCATTTATAGTCGGTGATCCTAATCAATCTATTTATGATTCATTGGGTGGATTTCCAATGCCCAAGGATAAATTGGAAGAATTATTAGGCTTTGATTTGATAGCTTTAAGTCTTGATAAAAATTATCGATCATCAGATAAAATAGTTAAGTATTTTGATTACTTTAAAGTTAATCAA
>NZ_JRVL01000384.1:0-275 GCF_054823985.1 Acinetobacter sp. GN11
AAAATAAATTATTGTTGTATATAAATGAGACATAAAAGCCTTCCACTTTTTTTAAAGGTGAAAAAAGGCATAGCAAAGCCGTAAAGACTGTGCGCAGCACATCTCAAGTTTTATTGTTGATGCAAGTTTTTGAGCCGTAATGACTTAAAGCCTAAAAACCCTAAAGGTAATCAAGCTGATAATATGATTTAAGTTGTATCGATATAGACTTTGGCAATGACTGCCAAGAAATAATGAATATGCATAGCCAACTCCTTTTTATTGGGAGTTCTGCC
>NZ_JRVL01000065.1:0-19671 GCF_054823985.1 Acinetobacter sp. GN11
TTTTTTGTTGAGATGACCTTAAATCTTTAGGATTACAAGGTGCATAACAAATGGATATCTTCAGGTTCGAGCTGCCAAAGTTGTTGATCTGGAGCACTTAAAGGTTGAGCACCATGTTTCGTATAGAAGTCTACAGTTCGCCGACTTGGAGTTGCTGAAATATATAGTTGGTGCGCACCGAGTTGCTTGGCGGACTCTTTTGCAGCTTGCATAAGCTGAGCACCAATGCCTTGACCTTGCTGGTCTGCATCGACATAGAAATAGTGGAGTAATTTCGCGTGAGGGTAATCCGCTATAAGTTGATTTGAGACTACACTTACACCAACCAGTTTTTCAGAAGCGTCAAATGCACCGACGAATATTGAACCTTGTTCAAAGAGCTGTTTTAGTTTAGGTGGGTCATTTTCTAGATGATATGAGTCCCAATGTTGTACATCAAAAAAACAATTAACTAAGTCTAGATGTTGCTGTTTTTGTATGTAGTTTTGAATAATTAATTCACGACGGCTAATGTGTTGCCAAATAAGATCGATTTCTGAATATTGCAAAGATCTTAAGATCATATAAATATTATTCTCCGAGATGAATAAGCAGACCTAAGTCTGCTTATTCAGACGTGATTTATTAAGATTTCAGTGCAGCTTTCAACTCATAGAGTTGTTCAAGTGCCTGACGAGGCGATAAGTTATCGACCTCAATTTGCTTAAGTAAATCTAGAGCAGGGGATGAAACTTCTATTTCGACCACTTTCTCTATGATTTGTGAACCAGCGTTCGCATCTGGTGGCGCAAACAAATCATTTTGAAAGCTGGTTTGTAGATGTTGCTGCTGCTGTTTCTCTAAAATACGTAAACGTTTTTGAGCTTCTTTAATGACATTGGCAGGAATACCCGCTAATTTTGCGACCTGTAAACCATGACTTTGGCTTGCAGGACCTTGTTGAACCTTATGTAATAAAATCAGGTTACCGTTGAGCTCTTGCGCCGTGACATGGTAGTTATCAATTCCTGCTTCACCACCAAGTTCAGTCAACTCGAAATAATGTGTGGCAAATAGACATAAACATTTTACGCGTTTGGTTAAATCAACCACGCATGCCCATGCTAAAGATAAACCATCATAGGTACTGGTTCCGCGGCCAACTTCATCCATCAAAACAAGCGATTGATTAGTCGCATGATGCAGAATTTGTGACGTTTCTGTCATTTCAACCATAAAGGTTGATTTGCCTGTAGATAAATCGTCGGCTGAACCAATACGAGTGAAAATTCGGTCAATTGGACCAAGCTTGGCTGCTTTAGCTGGAACGTAGCTACCGCAATAAGCAAGCAAACTAATTAATGCTGTTTGACGCATGAAGGTTGATTTACCGCCCATGTTTGGACCGGTAATAATTGCCATACGGTGCTGAGCATCAAGGAAAGTATCATTTGGGGTAAATGGTGCTTTATTTAAAGCTTCAACCACCGGGTGACGACCTGCTTGAATTTTAATGCCTGTTTCTGGTGTAAATTCAGGACGTGCCCAATTGTTTAAACGTGCTTGATGAGCAAAGTTTGCCACCACATCAATTTGAGCAATTGCCGAACTCATCATTTGTAGGTGAGCAATATTTTCGCGAAGATTTTCAAGCAAAGCTTCGAATAATGCTTTTTCACGTGCTAATGCACGAGACTCGCTTGATAAAACTTTATCTTCGAAACTTTTTAGTTCAGGGGTAATGTAGCGTTCAGCATTCTTTAATGTTTGACGGCGGATATAGTCAGCAGGGGCTTGTTCAGCTTGAGCACGAGTCAGTTCAATGTAGTAACCACTTACACGGTTATAGCCGATTTTAAGGGTATTAATACCTGTGCGCTCGCGCTCTTTGATTTCTAAATCAATCAGGAACTGACCTGCATGATCGCGAATTTGGCGTAATTCATCGAGATCAGCATCATATCCTTCTGCAATTACATTGCCATCACGAAGTAATACAGGAGGGTTTTCAACAATAGCTGCCATCAAATGCTGATGAAGCGCTTTAAAATCTCCAAGTTCTTGATCAAGTTGAACTAATAACTTGGATTTTTTCGCTTGAATGACTGAAGTTAACGCCGTTCTTAAAGCTGGAATTTGTGCACATGCGTGACGAAGCTGTACTAAATCACGTGGTCGCGCACTGCCTAGTGCAACGCGGCTAAGCACACGCTCAATATCACCAATTTCTTTAAGCACTAAACGAACTGGATTTTCGTGATATCCCTGAATGAGTTGTTCAATCGCATCTAAACGAGCATCGAGCAAGGCTGTATCACGAACAGGTTGCATGAGTGTGCGGCTTAATAAACGACCACCCATTGCAGTTTGGCAGTCATTTACCAGTTGGAATAATGAGGTGCCATGTTCAAATAACGGTTCGATAATTTCTAGGTTACGGCGCGTGATTGGGTCGAGCGCAATAAAGTCTGTGCTTTGTTCAAGTTGAATTGAACGAATATGTGGTAATGCAGTTTTTTGTGTTTCTTTTGCATAGTGAATGAGCGCAGCGGCAGCAGCTTTAGCTAAAGGTAATGTGTCTAAACCAAAACCTGAAAGCGTTGATACCGTAAACTGGTCACATAACGTTTTTTGTGCGTTATTTAGATTGAAGTCTACATTTGGGCGTTTGGTAACAGGGCATTCTAAGTGTTTTTTAATTTGCTCGATAATATTTGTGTCGACCAAGTCTTCATCAATCAAGATTTCACTTGGCATTAAACGCGCAAGTTCAATAGGCAATTGTTCTGGCTTGTAATCTTGTTGTTGTACTTTAAAAATGCCTGCACTTAAGTCGAGTAAAGCAAAACCAATTTGGTTTTGATGGATGCATAATGAAACCAGATTAGATGATTGATAACTGCTGAGTAATGCATCATCAGTTAAAGTACCCGGTGTAAGAATACGAACAACTTTACGATCAACCGGACCTTTACCTGTCACTTCTCCAACTTGTTCGCAAATGGCTACAGTGCGCCCAGCTTTGACAAGACGTGCAAGATAACCTTCTGCCGCATGATAGGGAACACCCGCCATTGGAATAGGTCGCCCACTGGCTTTGCCACGATGGGTTAAGGTGATACCTAAAAGTTTGGCTGCTAAATGAGCATCTTCAAAGAAGAGTTCATAAAAGTCACCCATACGGTAAAACAGCAACGCATGTTGATAGTCCGTTTTGACTTTGAGATATTGCTGCATCATAGGTGTATGAGAAGATAAGTCAGCCATGATTTCAGCGCTATTCATGCGTATTAAACCCTTAAAAAATCAATAATAAATAAGTTAACTTTGAAAGTTTGGTTGTCCAACCAATTCTAACAACTTCTGTGTAAATCTGACTTAGTCTAATAAAACAGTATACCTTTTAGTGTACCTTTTTTAGTGTCAATATTGAGTTAACAGTGTGTGAGAACTTAACTTAATTTTTCACGGTTATTATCTTAACAAATTGAGGCTAATTGACAAAAAGGATTCCTCAAATGAGTGAAGAAATAAACAGCAAAAAGAAAGTGACCTTATCAGCTCGGACGATCACTCAATTTCTGCTGCACAAAATCAATAATCTCTCTTGTTTTAGCAGGTAAGTAACGTCGATTTGAATAAAGTGCGAACAATTGCAATGGAGCCGCCGATTGTTCAAACTCAACCTCGATTAACCGTCCATCGCTAATGTAGGGTTGGCACGCTTGTTTGGATAGAATTGCAAAACCGACACCTGATATCGCAGCTTGTCCGGCCATCTCTCCACTGTTTACTCGATAATGCCCTTTAACCTTGATGGTCTCGAATTCTCCCTTTTTATTGACAAATTGCCATGGAGCACCTTTGAGTGCACTTACTGTTGTAATACAGGGCAATTCTTCAAACTGCTGGATATGAGTCGGGGTGCCGTAACGCTGAATGAGGGATGGGGCTGCAACAATGGTGCAAGGGATAGTCACTAGATGACGGGCGATGTACTCACTGTTATCCATCTGACCACGGGTAATAATGATAGCTAAATCCAGATCATCTCGCAGAGATTCGAAACCTGATAAATTTGTGACACAGCTGATCTCTAGGTCTGGATACTGACAGGCGAAATCGGCAATAACAGAACCCAGCAATGCAGGGCCTATTTCATTGGGAATACAGATTCGCAATGGGCCTTTGAGTTGCATTTGCCGCAACGTTAGTTCTGTCTCAGTTTGCTCAAGCGCTTCGAGTAATGGTTTTGCTCGAGTGTAGAGTAGCTGCCCCGCCTGAGTGAGTTTCATATGTCGGGTGCTACGCTCAATGAGCTGTAGATCCAGTTTTTCTTCTAACTGAGAAATACAGCGACTAACATTTGATGTCGGCATTTCAAGGATTTTCGATGCCCCAACAAAACTTTCTCTTTCAACCACAGCAATGAACACTTTCAGGGCATTAAAATCGAGAGCTGGACGCATCAATTATCCCGTATTTGATAATAATAAGTGCCATTTCTACCATATAATAAACACCATTGATAGCAGTTAAACTCGGATATCTTTCATCCATAGGTTGCTTGCTATGCCCCCAGTCATGCAGACATTTAATCATAAAGCTCTCATGCGGATAGCCATTGTAATTGCTTTTGTCCAGTTCACGAATGCATTGGAATATATGGTGTTCAACCCTGTATTTGTTTTTATGGCAACAGATTTCGCAGTGCCTGTCTCATTCTCAGGCTATGTGTCAGGCATGTACACACTTGGTGCTGTCATTTCTGGAGTCATTGCCTTTTACTGGATTGGTCATTTCAATAAGAAACATTTTTTAATTGCCAATATGGCGCTATTGGGCCTACTGACACTTTTGACTACATACACATCCAGTTTTAATCTTCTGCTCGTACTACGATTCTGCGCAGGATTAGTTGGCGGTACGACCATGGGTGTAGGTATAAGTATATTGATAAACAACTCGCCGCCTAACTTGCGCGGAAAAATGTTGGCGACGGTGATTGCGTCATTTTCGATAGTAAGCATTGTAGGAATGCCCACCATATTATTTTTGTGCACCCATTATGGCTGGCATGTGGCTTTGTGGCTAATAAGTGCCTTGTGTGTATTGGCACTGCCATTGATTGTATCCATCATACCCCAAGACCCAGTTTCTTTAGATACGTTCCCTAAGCTGCCTCTTGATATGGATACTTTACTGTTCGCTTCCAGTAATGCGCTTGTTCAGTTTAGTCCTATGCTGGTTATTCCTATTCTGGCACCATTAATGATACAGCAGTTGGGCGCTTCGCAAGACCTATTGCCTTGGCTCTTCTTCAGCGGGGGCATGATAGGTTATCTGTCTACAAAAATTACAGGGGCATTAACCTCTCGTTTTTCTGCTTTGATGCTGGCGACAGGTTCGACTATTGTCTTTATGTTGAGTTTGCTGATACCCATTCTAGGCTATCAGCATGCGACGTTATTTATTACTTTATTTCTCGGTGCATCTTACAGTCGTTTGGTGTCATCTTCGGTGGTTTCGATTCAGTTTCCTGATGATAGTCAACGAGCTGGATTTTCTTCATTACAGACCTCAATCATGTATCTGGTTACAACCATCGCATTCTTTCTGTCTGCATTTTTATTACCTGATCATGGTATGGCACCAAAAAATGTAAACAAGTTACTGATGATATGTGCAATTTCCGCATCAGGATTCCCAATTTTCGTTATTATTCTGCAAAAGAAACTGGGTAAACGTTTTCATCCAATATAACTCTAAAGTCGCTATCTTCGGCACATTAAAAGAGTGACGCCTAAAAAGATTTCGGCCTTTGGCTCATCCCTAATTTGAAGACTACATTATTTCTTGTGGTGTAAGTTTAACGCCTATGTAAGATAAAAAACTGATGGATATTAGTTATCCATCAGTTTGAGTTCTATTTATAAATCACGAGCAACTAAAGTTAAAATGTCGTAAGTTGCGACAAGTTCACCGCGTTGGTTTTTGACTTTAATATCCCATACCACAACGCCATGGGCAGGCTGAGACGGGTCTTTTTGTGGTTTAGGCGTTTTTTGTTTGCAGGTGAGTTCAACTTGAATTGAGTCACCAATTTTAACTGGTTCAACAAAGCGTAAGTTGTCCATACCGTAGTTGGCGATAACAGGACCTTGTGCTGCATCTACAAATAGACCTGCTGCGGCGGACACAATGAAATAGCCATGTGCAACACGCTCACCAAAGAAAGACTCGGCAGCTGCAATTTTGTCGGTATGCGCATAGAAATAGTCACCGCTTAAACCAGCAAAGTTGACAATATCTGCTTCGCTTACTGTGCGACGTGCCGTTAATAAACGTTCACCAATCACTAACTCATCAAAAGACTTTTTAAATGGATGTACGCGGTCTTCATTAACTTTTGAGCCAGCAGTCCACGAGTGGGTAATTTGGGTCAAGCTATTTGGAGAACCTTGAATTGCAGTACGCTGCATGTAGTGTTTAACGGCGCGAATACCACCTAACTCTTCACCGCCACCTGCACGACCAGGACCACCGTGTACTAAATGCGGAAGTGGAGAACCATGTCCTGTACTTTCTTTTGCTGACTCTGCATCGAGTACATGGACACGTCCATGCCAAGGCGCAATTTTTTGAATAATCTGTTCAATATTTTCATCGTTATTTTTAACGACTGAAGCGACTAAGCTACCTTCGCCACGTGAAACAAGATCAGCTAGTTCCTCAATGTTTTGATATGGCATGAGGGTACATACAGGGCCGAAAGCTTCTGTGGTATGCACATGCGTCGCTTGTAAAGGTTGTTCGCAGAGCAATAAAGTTGGAGCAAAAAAAGCACCTTTTTCAGGATGGTCGGCATTAAATGTAAAGCTATCATTGCCACCAAAAACAATTTTTGCATCTTTGCTGAGTTCGGTAACTTTTTCTGCAACGTCATGTTTTTGTTTAATGCTCGCCAAAGAACCCATGGTGGTTTCTTCTTTTTGAGGGTCACCCACCACAACTTTAGCAAGTTTGGAGGTTAGCTTTTCTTGTACAGTAGTTAACAAATTTTCAGGAACAAATGCACGACGAATTGCAGTACATTTTTGGCCTGCTTTTGTAGTCATTTCACGGAAGACTTCACGCACAAATAAATCGACAGTTTCTTCATTTGCCTCAGGGCTTAAAATTGCACTGTTTACCGAGTCGGCTTCCATGCTAAATGGAATCGAATATTTATTAAGGTGAGGGTGGTTACGTAGTTTTTGACCTGTATAAGCAGAACCTGTAAACGTAACACAGTCTTGAGGGCCTAAGTGGTCGAACAAGTCATAAGTTTGACCGCAAATGAGTTGTAGCGAGCCTTTTGGTAATACATGTGCTTCTTCAATGGCTTTTACAACTGCTTGAGTTAATTGAGAACCATCTGTTGCAGGCTTAACAATACATGGCACACCTGCAAGTAGAGTCGGTGCAATTTTTTCAAGCATTCCCCAAATTGGGAAGTTAAATGCGTTGATGTGAACGGCAACACCTGCTTTAGGACTTAAAATGTGTTTGGCACCAAAAGTTCCATTTTTAGATAATTGAATCCAGCTGTCTTCAGTAATAATTTTTTCATCATTGAGTTCACGTCGAACCAAACTCGAATAAGCAAATAACGTTTGGATGCCACCTTCAATATCAATCCATGCATCTTTACGAGTTGCACCTGTTGCATAAGCAAGTTTGTAGAACTCTTCCTTACGCTCAAGTAAATGTTGGGCAATTTGTTTTAAGGCATTCGCACGTTGGTGGAATGTCCAGTTTGCCAGTTCTGAACCATTTTGTTTGGCATATTGAACAACACGTTTCATATCAATGCCATGACTACTTACGGCATAAATAGCTTCACCTGTAATGGCATGGAAAACAGGACGTAGTTCTTCACTGGTCGAATGCCATGTTCCATAGGCATAAGAAGCAAGGTGAGGTAGTTGATGCTCAGACTGCTGAAAATCAGTGTCAGTTGTGGTTCCTTCTAGGTGTGCTTGTTCAAGCATGACCAAACTCCTTTTTATGTGATACATCAATTATAAAAATTGCAAAAATATGATTCATAATTTCAGATTAATTTGTCTAAAAGTCAACTTTATTTTGATTTTTAAAAGTAAAAAAGTTTTTTACATTTGATTAATAGTTATTTATTTCAATTGTTTAATTTGATTTTGGTGGGTGGATTTAATTTGATACTAAAAAATAGGTTGACTTTGTTTTTAGTGTATCGAAAAATAGATTTAAGGGTGATGCCTACAGGGAATGAAAGAATGGAAAACAACTACCAGAAATTTGAACAAAATATTGCCAATGACATTACGATCGAGGCTAAGGATGAAATGCCCGATGCCTATCGCAAAACATTGATTCGTCAAATCGGGCAACATGGCCATTCTGAAATTGTAGGTATGTTGCCTGAAGGGAACTGGATTACTCGTGCGCCAACTTTAAAACGTAAAGCGGTTTTGTTGGCGAAAGTACAAGATGAAGCGGGTCATGGTTTGTATTTGTACAGTGCGGCAGAAACTTTGGGTGCTGACCGTGATGACATGATGGAAAAATTGATTAATGGGAAAATGAAATACTCATCAATCTTTAACTATCCAACTTTGACTTGGGCAGATGTTGCTGCAATTGGCTGGCTTGTCGATGGGGCAGCCATTGTGAATCAGGTTGCACTTTGCCGTACTTCATATGGGCCATATGCACGTGCAATGGTACGTATTTGTAAAGAAGAAAGTTTCCACCAACGTCAAGGTTTTGAAGCGATGATGGCTTTGGCAAACGGTACACCAGAACAAAAACAAATGGCACAAGATGCAGTAAATCGTTACTGGTGGCCAGCGCTCATGATGTTTGGCCCAAGTGATGAGCATTCTCCAAATAGCGCACAAAGTCTGGCGTGGAAAGTCAAACGCTTTGGTAATGATGAATTGCGTCAAAAGTTTGTCGATAACACCGTACCGCAAGTGTTGCAACTTGGCTTGGAAGTACCAGATCCAGATTTAAAATTGAATGAAGAAACAGGCCACTATGAGTTTGGCGAGATCGACTGGCACGAATTTAATGAAGTGATTGCCGGACGTGGACCATGTAATCACGAGCGTATCGAAGCGCGCCGTAAAGCATGGGAAAACGGCAAATGGGTTCGTGATGCAGCAGTAGTCTATGCGAAAAAACAGCAGCTTGAAGCGAACAAAGTGGCTTAACAAGATTTATGGAAAAATTTGAGGAAATCAAAATGGAAGATAAAAACAACTGGTCGCTCTACGAAGTATTTGTACGTAGTAAACAAGGCTTAAGCCACCGTCATGTAGGCAGCTTAAGAGCACCTGATGATGAAATCGCATTGCAACATGCTCGTGATGTTTACACACGCCGCAATGAAGGAATCAGCATTTGGGTAGTTCGTTCTGAACTGATTAAGTCATCACAGCCAGATGAAAAAGCTGAATTTTTTGATCCTTCTTTAGACAAGGTTTATCGTCATCCGACTTTTTACCATATCCCAGATGGCATTGAGCACATGTAAGGGAGATGACACATGAATCATTCAGTTTTATCTAAATTCTTATTGCATATTGGCGACAGTCAACTGGTTTTATCTCAGCGTTTGGCTGAATGGTGCGGGCATGCACCTGAGCTTGAAGTTGATATTGCTTTAGCAAATATCGGTTTGGACTTGTTGGGTCAGGCAAGAAACTTTCTGACTTTGGCTGGTCAATATGATGAAGCTAAACGTGATGAAGATCAGCTTGCATATTTCCGTACTGAACGTGAGTTTTTAAACCTATTGTTATGCGAACAACCGAATGGTGATTTTGCACAAACGATTGTACGCCAGTGGTTGATGGACCATTACCATCTTCATTTATTGACAGCTTTAACACAGAGTTCACTTCCTGAATTAAGTGCGCTTGCTGTCAAATCGTTAAAAGAAGTGAAGTATCACATCCGTTTTTCAACAAGCTGGATGGAGCGTCTAAGTTTAAGCACAGATGAAGCGCATCAACGTGTGCAAGATGGATTAAATAATTTATGGCGCTTTACCGCTGAGTTATTTGAACTCAATGCGGACGAGCAAGCATTAGTTGCACAAGGTGTGATTCCAGATTTTTCAAATGAAAAAGAACAATGGGACAAAACCATTGCAGATGAGCTTAAGCGTTTTGAATTAAATGTAGCTGTTAACGGTGCTTATCGCCGCGGTGCAAAACAAGGATTGCATACTGAGCATTTAGGTTATTTGTTGGCTGAAATGCAAAGTATTCAAAGAACTTATCCAGGAATGACCTGGTAAGACAAGGAGGTGAGCCATGCACATGATTCGTCATTGCATCGACCAATGTTGGGATGTTCTACAAACGGTAAGTGACCCTGAAATTCCGGTTTTATCAGTTGTGGATTTAGGCATGATTCGCGGTGTAGACATTAACGATCAACAAGAAATTGTAGTTCGTCTAACGCCAACATATAGCGGTTGCCCAGCAACAGATATGTTGAAAGCACAAATTGTTGAGGCATTTACCGCAGAAGCGTTGACCCCAGTCAAAGTGATGGTCGATTTATCAGAAGCATGGACCACGGACTGGATGTCTGAGGCGGGTAAAAAGAAACTGCAAGTTTATGGCATTGCGCCACCTGAAGGGTTGGCACATCAGTGCGGTACGCATGTTCACTTAAATGATGGTGTCGAGTGCCCACGTTGTAAAAGCCGACATACCCGACTGTTAACAGAGTTTAGTTCCACCGCCTGTAAAGCACTTTATAAATGTCAGGACTGTCTTGAGCCTTTTGATTACTTCAAATGTATTTAAGTCTTTAGATAAGGAAATCAGCCATGAGCCAATTTGTACCATTAAAAGTAAAAAGTATTACGCCTCAAACCGATCAGGCAATTTGTATTGCATTTGACGTTGTACCTGAACAACAAGAACAATTTCAATTTCAACCAGGTCAACACTTAACAATTCGTCATTTAACCGAAGCGGGTGAAATCCGCCGTTGTTATTCAATTTGTAGCTATGCAGCAAAAGAAGACATCAGTATTGCTGTTAAAAAAATTGATCAGGGTCAATTTTCACATTGGGCAAATGACCATTTAAAAGTGGGCGATGTGCTTGAAGTGATGCCACCACAAGGCGTGTTTTTTCAAAAAGCAGCCAAGATGGGCGGGCAAAACTATTTAGGCGTTGCTGCGGGCAGTGGTATTACTCCAATTTTATCAATTGTTAAGCAAGTTTTATTTGAACAATCTGAAGCGAAATTTACCTTGCTCTATGGCAATCGCTCATGGAAACAAACCATGTTTGCCGAGCAAATTATGGATTTGAAAGATCAGTTTAAAGAACGTTTTCAGCTCATCAATATTTTTTCTCGTGAGTTCAATGACAGCGAACTGATGAATGGCCGTATTGATGAAGAAAAGCTTAAACGGCTTTTTGATTTTGATGTACTTGAAACGAGTTTTGACCATGTTTTTGCCTGCGGCCCAGACGAAATGATGAATGCCGTAGAAAGCACTTTGCCAAACTATGGTATTGCAAAAGAAAAAATCCACACTGAACGTTTCCATACAGGGCAGGCTCGTAAACGTAGCGCTGAAGCTGATGCAAACCGTAAAGAAGAAAAAGTAAACATCATTTTAGATGGTCGTGAGCTGATTGTTTCTGTGGCTCAGGATGATGAAAGTATTCTTGATGCGGCTTTACGTGCTGGTGCTGATTTACCGTATGCCTGTAAAGGTGGGGTGTGTGCGACTTGCCGTTGTAAAGTTGTTTCTGGTGAAGTCGATATGTTTCTTAACTACAGCCTTGAAAAAGATGAAGTCGAAAGAGGCTATGTGCTCAGTTGCCAGACCTTACCAAAAGGCCCAAATGTTCGTTTGAGTTTTGATGAATAGAGGCCTCTCATGCAAGAGTTGATTAAAGCCAGCACAGCAACTGACGGTGTTTTGTTATTAACACTAAACCGTCCAGAAAAAAGAAATGCTTTAAACAATGCAACATTGCAATGTTTATGCGAATTACTCGAAGAAGCTGAACATAACGCTCAAGTTAAAGCAGTGGTTTTAACGGGTAACGCTCAATGTTTTGCGGCTGGGGCAGATCTTAGCGAGCTGGCTGCAATGGACACCGTATCTTTGCAACTCGATATTCGTCCGAAGCTTTGGCAAAAAATTGATGCGTTTAGTAAGCCGCTCATTAGTGCAGTGAATGGCTATGCCTTAGGCGCTGGATTTGAGCTGGTTTTGCATTCAGATATGGTGATTTGCGGTGAAAATGCCCGTTTTGCTTTACCTGAAATTGGCCTTGGTATGTTACCGGGTGCGGGTGGAACACAGCGTTTGGCTCGCTTGGTTGGGCAACAACTCACCATGCGCTGGGCAATGACAGGTGAGATGATTTCGGCGAAACAAGCAGAGCAACATGGTATTTGCAGTCAAGTGGTACCGACTGAATTAACCGTTGAATATGCGGTTCAACTTGCAGCCAAAATTGCGAAGCAAGCGCCTTTAGCGATTCGCGTGATTAAACAATCAATTAAAAATATTCATGAAACGACTTTAAGTCAGGGACTCAAGTTTGAACGTCAAAACTTTGTCTGGCTGGCGGCTACAAAAGATCGAAACGAAGGGATTAATGCTTTCTTTGAGAAAAGAAAGCCAGTGTTTAGAGGTGAGTGATGGACTATCAAAATATTATTGCTGAAGAAAAAAATGGTGTTGGTTACCTGACATTTAATCGCCCAAAAGCACTGAATAGCTTCAACGTTGATATGCACCGTGAAGTTGCTGAGGTTTTAAATCTGTGGACCAAAAATCCAGATGTTCGCTGTGTTGTGATTAGTGGCGAAGGCCGTGGCTTTTGTGCAGGACAAGATTTAGGTGACCGTGTAGTAGATCCAAATGCTGAAGCTCCAGATTTAGGATATTCCATTGAAACTTACTATAACCCGCTCATTAAAACGATTGTAAATATGCCAAAGCCTGTGATTTGCGCCGTAAATGGCGTGGCAGCAGGTGCAGGGGCAAATATTGCACTGGCGTGTGATTTGGTGATTGCAGCAAAATCGGCAAACTTCGTACAAGCATTTTGCCGCTTAGGTTTGGTTCCAGACTCTGCGGGTACATGGTTTTTACCACGTGCTGTAGGCCATGCTCGCGCTATGGGTCTGACTTTGTTAGGTGACAAGCTCCCAGCAGAAACCGCAAAAGAATGGGGCATGATTTGGGATGTGGTTGAAGATGCCGAGCTTAAAGCAAAAGTCACTGAACTCGCTGAACGTTTAGCGAAACAGCCTACGTTTGGTCTATCTCTCATTAAAAAAGCGATTCATCAATCAAGCAATAACACCTTTGATGAGCAAATGCTGTTAGAGCGTGATTTACAACGTATTGCTGGACGCTCGGAAGATTATCGTGAAGGTGTTCAAGCCTTTATGAATAAACGTGAACCAAATTTTAAAGGGCGCTAAGCATGACAGATTTAGATTTATCTCGTGCGCGAATTGCCGTCATTGGTTCTGGCACCATGGGCATCGGTATTGCCCAGTTAGCCATTGTTAATGGGCACTCGACCATTTTATATGATCTGGATGCTCAAAAAGCGCAACAAGCCGCCCACGGCTTAGAGCAGACTTTTAAAAAGCTGGTTGAAAAGAACAAGCTCACAGAGCAGCAAGCTGATGAAGCCTTAGCGCGTTTAACTGTGGTCAATCAAATTGAAGCGCTACGTGATGCCGACTTGGTGATTGAAGCAGTTGTCGAGAAAAAAGAAGTTAAACAGTCTTTATTTAAGCAACTTGCTGAGATTTGTAGTGCGCAAACCATTTTTGCAAGTAACACATCTTCAATTTCTGTGACTGCAATTTCGGCTGGCATTGCTCACCCTGAGCGCATAGTGGGTTTACACTTTTTTAACCCTGCGCCAGTCATGAAATTGGTTGAAATTGTACAAGGCTTAAAAACCCCAAGCAGCTTATGTTTGGCCTTAAAAAACTTGATGCTGGGCTGGAAAAAAATTCCAGTACTCACCAAGTCGACTCCCGGATTTATTGTTAACCGAATTGCTCGTCCGTTTTATGCAGAAGGCTTTAGAGCACTGCAAGAACAAGTCACCAGCTACGACCAACTAGACTATGCCTTAAAGCAATGCGGTGGTTTTGCGATGGGACCGTGTGAACTTACCGACCTCATTGGGCAAGATGTTAACTTTTCGGTGACCCAAAGCGTTTACCAAGAGTTCTTTTACGAGCCACGCTACCGCCCAAGTCTCATTCAAAAAGAATTGGTCGATGCGGGTGCTTGGGGCCGTAAGTCAAAACAGGGTTTTTATTGCTATAACGAAAAAAATCAGTACGAGACATTTCAGCCTCAAGCTGTGGTTGCCAAGCCAGTCGATGCCCATATTCAGCTAAAAGGGACTTGGTCTCAGCTACCTACGTTTTTAACGCGTTTAGGTTTAAAAAGCGGATCTGCGAGTGACGACAATATTCTTCAAATTGATGATATCGACTTACGTTTAAGCCAAGGTGAGTCAGCCAATATTCATTACCTGAGCCGTAAAGTGGTTTTAATGGATTGGCACCATGATTTTGAGCACGCAGAAGCTTTAGTACTCAGTCATAACGAACTTTGTGAAGCAAGTGATTTGGCTAAAGTTGAGGCTTACTTTGCACAGTTTGGTATCAGCGTGATGTGGATTAAAGACCATCCGGCACTGTTAACCTTACGCACCATCGCTTTACTTATTAATGAAGCCTGCGAAGCAAGTTTACATGGTGTTGCGAGTCTGGAAGATATTGATAATGCCATGAAATATGGAGTGAATTATCCTAAGGGCCCTTACCAGTGGTTGACACAATTGGGCGGTGCTTATGTGCTCCAAACTTTAAATAATTTATATGCACTGTATGGAGAGGAAAAATATCGCGCGAGTATCTACCTCAAGCAATATGTAGCGAAAACTCAAAACATTGCTACTCAATATTCAAGTGATATGACCGAATTTGCATAATCAGGAGTCAACATGGAAGACGTTTTAATTTGCGATTTTATTCGTACCCCAATTGGACGATATGCAGGTGCCCTAAGTGCTGTACGTGCAGATGATTTAGCTGCATTGCCCATCAAATATTTAAAAGATAAACACCCGAACTTACCGTGGAATACGGTAGACGAAGTATTTTTAGGATGTGCTAACCAAGCAGGTGAAGACAACCGTAACGTTGCACGTATGGCAACACTCTTGGCAGGCTTACCTGATACTGTACCAGCGTTGACGGTCAATCGCTTGTGTGCTTCGGGCTTAGATGCTGTAGGACTTGCGGCACGCTCAATTAAAGCAGGTGAAGCACAATTTGTGTTGGCAGGTGGTGTTGAGTCGATGAGCCGTGCGCCATTTGTACAAGCTAAACCGACCGAAGCGTTTAGCCGTACCCCTGAAATTTATGACACCACCATTGGCTGGCGCTTTGTAAATAAGCAACTCAAAGCGCAGTATGGCACTGACAGCATGCCGGAAACAGCTGAAAATGTAGCTGAAAAATATCAGATTAGTCGTGAAGACCAAGATGTGTTTGCATTGCGTAGCCAACAAAAAACGGCTGCGGCACAACAAAACGGTTTCTTTAACGATGAGATTTTACCTGTCGAGATTGTAGATCGTAAGAAAAACGTGAACGTTGTTAATCGAGATGAACATCCGCGTGAAACGACACTTGAAGCACTCGCTAAGCTAAAAGCCCCATTTAAAAAAGAAAGTGGCTCGGTGACTGCTGGAAATGCCTCTGGTGTAAATGACGGTGCCGCATGTGTGTTAATTACCAACCGTGAATTTGCAGATACACATGGTTTAAAACCTTTAGCACGCGTAATTGGCATTGCAAGTGCAGGTGTTGAACCCAAATATATGGGTATAGGTCCTGTTCCAGCTGTGCAGAAAATTTTAAAGCAGACAGGTTTAACGCTAGATCAGATGGATGTGATTGAGCTGAATGAAGCATTCGCAGCCCAATCTTTAGCTTGTATGCGTGAACTTGGTCTAAAAGATGACGATGAACGCGTGAACCCAAATGGTGGTGCGATTGCGTTAGGCCATCCGCTCGGTATGAGCGGTACACGTTTAGTGATTACCGCAACACGTGAGTTAAAAAAACGAGGTGGACGCTATGCACTTTGCACGATGTGTGTAGGTGTTGGACAAGGCGTCGCACTGATTTTAGAAAATTTAAATTAATTTAGACGGTTTTAAAAATTACATAATGAGGAGATAGGCGATGGACAGCCTTACAACGGATAATGTTGAACAATTAACACTTGCAGAGCTTAGAGAGCTGCAAACTAAACGGTTAAAACAAACCCTGACTTTTGTATATGAAAATAGTCCGGTCTATAAGAAAAAGTTCGACGATGCAGGTGTACATCCTGATGACTTCGTCACTTTAGACGATCTGGCGAAGTTTCCATTTACCACTAAACAGGATTTAAGAGACAACTATCCGTTTGGAATGTTTGCCGTACCGCAAGAGCAAATTGTGCGTTTACATGCATCCTCAGGCACAACGGGTAAACCGACCGTGGTGGGTTATACCCAAAAAGATATTAATACTTGGTCGGACATTGTTGCGCGTTGCTTACGCATGGCTGGTTTAAGTGCCAAAGATATGATTCAAGTTGCTTATGGCTATGGACTCTTTACAGGTGGTCTAGGCGCACATTATGGCGCCGAGCGTTTAGGTGCAACGGTTATTCCAATGTCTGGTGGGCAAACTGAAAAGCAAGTTCAGCTTATTCAAGACTTTAAACCGACTGCAATTATGGTTACGCCATCGTATTGCGTGAGTATTATTGAAAAGCTGGAACAACAATTTGGTACTGCACGTAATACGTCTTTAAAAGTCGGTATTTTTGGTGCCGAGCCGTGGACCAATGAACTGCGCCGTGAAATTGAAGAACGCCTCAATATTAAAGCACTCGATATTTATGGCTTGTCTGAGGTGATGGGACCGGGCGTTGCCATGCAGTGCTTAGGTGAGGGCGAGGGATTAACCATTTGGGAAGATCATTTCTACCCAGAAATTATTAACCCTGAAACGGGTGAAGTTTGTAAAGATGGTGAACTTGGCGAGTTAGTCTTTACGACCATTACCAAAGAAGGCTTACCGATTATTCGTTACCGTACCCGTGATTTGACCCGTTTACTCGCTGGCGAAAATCTGGCGATGCGTAAGATGGATAAAATTGTGGGCCGTAGTGACGACATGCTGATTATTCGCGGCGTGAACGTTTTCCCGACCCAAATTGAAGAGCAAATTTTGCAAGTTCCGAATTTAGTTCCAAATTATGAAATTTTGGTGACTAAAAAAGGACATATGGATACTTTGCATATTCGTACAGAGATGTGTCATAACTGTACTATACAGGCCAATCAACTTGCTCAGGAGTTGATGAAACGCATTAAAACCATGATTGGGATTAGCGTTACTGTAGAGGTTGTTACAGAAGCGACCTTACCTCGTTCGGAAGGTAAGGCAAAGCGGGTAATCGATATGCGTCAGATTGCTTAACATCAAGATCAATCAGGGTATAGAATCTATACCCTGAAACTAAACGCCAAGACATGAGTATGAGTGCAAAAATACAGCAAATAATTGATTCTGTTGTAAAGAATGAAACCTTAAGTGGAACTTCGCTTATTTCGACAATTTTTGGAGATTCAGTACTTCATCGGGGTGGGAACATTAGTCTTGCAAGCCTGATTCAGTTATTAGAGCTGTTTGGTTTTAATGACCGTGCTGTAAGAACCTCTGTTTTTCGTTTAGTTAAAAATGATTGGTTATGTTCGGACAAAATCGGCAGAACCAGTTTTTATCGAATTACCGATTCAAGCCGTTCGACCTATTTGCAAGCCGAGCAACGTATTTATAACGACCAGATGAAAGAGTGGGATCATTATTGGGATCTTATTCTGATGTCTAGCCTCGACACTGAAAATAAAGCGTTGTTAAAGAAAGAACTCGAATGGTTAGGATTTGCCAATATTTCGACAAACTTAATGGCTTATCCGGGTTGTAACCGTATTGAACTGCAACGGTTGTTGGTTGACTTAAATATGAGTGAGCAAGTGGTGGTGTTTAAAGCCGAAACATTGCAGCTCTTTAATAATTCGGTCGATACCATTGGTCGTATGCTCAGAACCAACTGGCCAATCGATGAATTACGCCAAAGATATCTACAATTTCTCGATATTTTTAGAGAAATTGGCGTGTTGCTGATGCAGGAAAACGAACAACTCGAACCTGTTCAGGCCTTTCAAATTCGAACTTTGCTAATTCATTATTATCGACGGATTTTATTGAAAGACCCTGCATTACCGCTTGAATTGTTGCCAACTGACTGGCCTGCGATTAGTGCACGAACCTTATCAATGAATATTTATAAAAAAGTATTTGAACCTGCGGATGAATACTTCTTGTCTGTTGCTGCAACAGCAGAAGGACCAATGCCAAATGCCACTGCACATTATTGGCGCCGTTTCGGAGGTTTGGTGGCGACAAATGAGAGGTTAAATCATGCCTTGTTATAGTATTGACGGTGTTATTCCAGTCGTCAGCCCAGATGCTTTTGTACATCCAACCGCTGTTTTAATTGGGGATGTGATTATTGAGGCGGGCGTATATGTAGGGCCATTTGCCTCATTACGTGCCGATTTTGGCCGTATTCATATTAAGCAAAATGCCAATATACAAGATAATTGCACCATTCATGGCTTTCCGCAAAGTGTGACTTTAGTTGAGGAAATGGGGCACATTGGGCATGGGGCAATTTTGCATGGTTGCCGCATTGGAAAAAATGTTTTGATCGGCATGAACAGCGTAATTTTGGACTATGCCGAAATTGGTGAAAACACCATTATTGGTGCAAATAGTTTAGTCAAAACCAAAGATATAATTCCAGCAAATGTTTTGGCAATGGGCAGTCCTGCCAAGGTTGCACGTGATTTATCAGAACAAGAAAAAAAGTGGAAAACCAGAGGCACGCAAGAGTACATTGAGCTTGCACAGCGATGCTTAAACTCAATGCAAGAAGTTCAGCCTTTAACTTCAGAGTTGGATGAACGCCTGACCTATAAGGACTTTAGTTCTTCAAACTATCAGATTAAACAAGATAGTGTTTAACGGCTTTTAATCAGTCGATTTCAATACACATGAGTTCATAACACTTAGGGAATACTCGCACGAGTAGGGAGACGTTTGTGCAAAATATGGAAACTACTGCGGTTGATCAATTCGCAGAGCTATTGGGTGTACAAGTGCTGCATCGCAGTTTTGATGAAGCGCGTTGCCAGCTTAATGTGAAAGACGAACACATGAATGCCTTGGGCGGCGTACATGGCGGCGTCATATTTTCTTTAGCCGATATTGCTTTTGCAATGGCTTGTAATGCAGGGGATGCGCCGTATACTGGCCTACAGGCTGATATTCGCTATATGAGTGGTGCTAAAGATAGGGTGTTATTTGCAACGGCAACCAAGGTCGGAAGTAGTAAAAAATTTGCACATTATGAAGTGGTGATAACAGATGGTTTGAATAATAGAGTCGCTTTGTTTACTTCTACTTGTTACAGGCTTGTACCGTAACATGCAGCTAATGGGGAGGAGATTA
>NZ_JRVL01000385.1:0-231 GCF_054823985.1 Acinetobacter sp. GN11
TGAACAAATATACTTCTAGTTGGGTTAAGCACCTATAAAAATTTGAATGAAAAGATAAGATTTTATAGCCTATTTCATTTGCTAAATAGACGGCTTAAGTTTGAAATTAGGTCAATGAAAAAGAAATATATCAATGACATTATGAAAATATAAAGCGTGATAATTATCACATTTTGTACTCTAGGATTAAGTGGAATTCACTGGGCCCATTTTAATTTAGACGGAAATGGG
>NZ_JRVL01000007.1:0-46288 GCF_054823985.1 Acinetobacter sp. GN11
TCATTTAACATAAAACCTCTTTTTCGAATTCAAAATTATTATAAAAGCTAATTCTTATCACAACAGATATTCTTGTAGTTCTTTTTCAATTGTTTCGCTAATCAACGTTGAATAGTCACTTTTCTTAGTATCTAAATGACGCATTAACCACACATCTTGTTTTAAAGTTTGCTCAGGCAGTATGGGTACTAAACCAGAAGCCTGTGCAACAAAACAAGGCAAAGCTGTAATTCCTTGTCCTTCAATGACTGCTCGTAGTTGCGAGTGCATGTTATCAAAAGACAAAGCAGGAACTGCATCTTGGGTGAGTTCACGCATCCATTGTGCTAAGAACGTATATTGAAGGCTTCTGTCCCAACCGATTATACGATGATTCAGTAAATCATTATCCGTTTCAGCATGCTCTGTGAAACTGGCAAGATAATCTTTACTACAATAAAGCCCATATTCTAGTTGGCCAAGGCGTCGAATAATGTAACGCCCGCTTTCTGGACGAACAAGTCGAAGAATAATGTCAGCTTCCCGTCGGGAAAAATCAACAGGAACGACACTTGTTGAGATTTCTAATTGTAAATCTGGGTGCTTTAGTTGCAATGCTGTTAGCTTTGATTGAAGCAACTGCTGCCCAATTAACTCAGGTAAAGCAATACGGAACAATGATTGTTGACCTTGATCGTTGTAACGTTCCATCGCTATTAAATGCTCTTCTGCTTTTTCAGCCAAAGAAAAAAAATGTTTTCCTACGTGGGTGAGTGTATAGCCATCACTGTCTCGGGAAAAAAGAATCGCATTGAGACTTTTCTCTAGTTCAGCAGCTCTGCGATGTACGGTAGAAACACTGATACCAAGCAATTTTGCACTGCGGCTCAACCCACCAGTTCGCCCAATAGCTAACAAAATTTTAGTATCGTCCCAGTTCATACCTTTCCATATTTAAAAAATGCGTTTGCAATAAAAACTATAGTATCCCCGATGTTTAGATTTATACAATTCAAACAATCACTACAGGAATTCAAAACTCATTATATAAGGCGACTATAAACCTTTTAGAGCTACGACATGCATTACTGCAATTAAATAAGATTTTCTGGTTATGGCGGGAGCTATTTTTGAGATCACAATATTAACAACATAGGAGTTCTGCCATGACGACCATTTATGTGGTTGATGCATTTACCACCAAACCAAATACAGGAAATCGAGCGGGGGTCGTTTTAGATGCTGACCATCTTACAACTCAAGAGATGCAAGATATTGCTGCATTCGCAGGGTATTCAGAAACTGCCTTTGTTTTGTCACCTAAAGATCAAAGACATGATATACATGTTCGATATTTTACCCCTACAAATGAAGTCCCGATCTGTGGACATGCGACGATCGCTACTCATTTTTTACGTGCAACTACAGGCCACCACTCAGACTACCCATTAATCGCAAAAACGGGGGCAGGTCATTTACCTGTTTCAATATTTGGAAGTCCAGAAGAGTTATTGGTGAAAATGACTCAAGGTCGCGTAGAGTTTTTACCACCTTTTAATGCGAGTCAACGGAGTGAACTTGCAAGCGCACTGGGTGTGAGTGAAAGTGATTTTGCAGACTTGCCAATACAAGTTGTCACGACGGGGCATTCCAAGGTGATGGTGCCAATGCTGAGCAGAAGTAAGCTTGATGGATTAACGCCGAACAATGAAAAATTGAAAGCTATGAGTGCTGAAATAGGTTGCAATGGTTTTTTCCCATTTGTCTTGGAAGGTAGTAAGCAAGAACCTATTACCTATGGCCGAATGTTCGCACCTGCAATCGGTATTAATGAAGATCCTGTAACTGGTAATGCAAATGGTCCAGCAGGAGCATACCTTGTTCATCACGATTTAATCGAATGTGACCAGAAAGTAACTTATTGGGGATATCAAGGTCTCGCAATACAAAGACCGGGGCGAGTTCTAGTGACAGTTGAGAAAATAGATTCAACATTACACGTCAGTATTGCAGGCCAAGCCGTTTTAGTTGGCTCAGTTTTGTACTCGGGAAAAGATTGATTATAGTTAAGAAATTCTGAGATTTTGAGTAATAAAAAAACCGCTATACATAGCGGTTTTTTATTTAGCAGATGCTTAAACTTACCAGCTTAACGCACCACCAGTTTGGTAGTCAGTTACGCGAGTTTCAAAGAAGTTTTTCTCTTTACGTAAGTCCATCATCTCAGACATCCACGCAAATGGATTAGTCACACCAGCAAATTGCTCTGGTAAACCTAACTGAGATAAACGGCGGTTACAGATGAATTTCAAATATTCTTCCATCATGCTTGCGTTCATACCCAATACACCACGTGGCATTGTGTCACGCGCATATTCGATTTCAAGCATTGTGCCTTCAACAATCATCTGAACCACTTCTTGTTGGAACTCAGCGCTCCAAAGGTGAGGGTTCTCAATCTTGATTTGGTTAATCATATCGATACCAAAGTTCAAGTGCATAGACTCATCACGCAAGATGTATTGGAATTGCTCAGCAACACCGTTCATCTTGTTACGACGACCCATACTCAAAATTTGAGTAAAGCCACAGTAGAAGAAGATCCCTTCAAGAACACAGTAGAATGCAATCAGGTTACGAAGTAAACGCTGGTCGTTTTCAGGTGTGCCTGTGTGGAAATTAGGGTCAGTTAAAGATTGAGTATATTTCAATCCCCACGCTGCTTTACGCGCAACAGATGGAACTTCACGGTACATGTTGAAGACTTCGCCTTCATCCATACCTAAAGATTCGATACAGTATTGGTAAGCGTGAGTGTGAATTGCTTCTTCAAATGCTTGACGCAAAATGTACTGACGGCATTCAGGGTTCGTAATGTGGCGGTAAATTGCCAATACTAGGTTGTTTGCAACCAAAGAGTCCGCAGTCGAGAAGAAACCTAAAGAACGCATAACAATCGTACGCTCATCTTCAGTTAAGCCATTTTCAGACTTCCAAAGCGCGATGTCTAGGTTCATGTTTACTTCTTGCGGCATCCAGTGGTTTGCACACCCGTCAAGATACTTCTGCCAAGCCCATTCATATTTAAATGGAACAAGCTGGTTCAAGTCTGCACGACAGTTAATCATTGCTTTGTCGTCAACTTGAACACGTTGCGCGCCCATTTCTAGCTCTTCAAGGCCAGGGGCAACATCTAAGTGTTCTAAGGCTGCAGAGGCTCTAGCCACCGTATCGGAGGCAACTGTTGGTCGCACGGAATGGGTTCCAGCGGATTGTGGAGCTGCCACGCTCTGCGATGATGACTGCGCAGCAGATACATTCTGCGAAGCAGACGTTTTTTCCGGTTGGATGGGCGCAGACTTGTGTTCAGGTGCAGCCGGTTTTTGCGAATCATCTTCAAAATCGTCCCAACTAAGGATAGACATTTTTGTTCTCTCTTCGTTGTGTATATCTATATTTGACATCTCTTAAACGAAGATGTCCCTACTATACGCTTTTAATGTGTAAACAAAATTAAGTTTTATTGATGCATGACCAAATTTTGTGCCTCTGGTCTCTACTCACTACAACTTATTTTGCTTACGCTGTTGCTTACGTATTGTGAAAAATGCGTAAATCAGTGGTATATAAAAGAAAAGAAAGGCAAAGATTAAAACTCCAACACCAAGCATATAGTTATGGCTGAGATGAGAAAGCATAATCTTTACCTCTTTTAAAATTGCTCTTTAGTGAAAAAGAGCAATTTTATTGAATGTTATTGGCAAGCTTCACAATCAGGGTTGTCGATTGAACAAGCCATTGGAACTGGAGCTGCTTGGGTAAAACCGTCTTCTTCAACAGCTTCTGGTTTTTTCGCTTCTACAACAGGGGCAGCAACCGGAGCCGCTTCAACAGTCGCAGGTTTAACTGCGTTTAAAGCGCCTGTGTTGATTGTAGATTTTTCAGCAGAAGTTGCGCCTAAAGCTCGGAGGTAATAAGTCGTCTTAAGACCACGTAACCATGCCATCTTGTAAGTGATGTCAAGTTTCTTACCGTTTGCACCAGCAATGTAAAGGTTAAGCGACTGAGCTTGATCAATCCACTTTTGACGGCGTGATGCAGCATCAACGATCCAGCGTGTATCTACTTCAAACGCAGTAGCAAAGATTGCTTTTAATTCTTCAGGAATACGAGCAATTTTTTGTACTGAACCTTCAAAGTGTTTCAAGTCATTAACCATCACTGTGTCCCAAAGACCGCGATCTTTTAATGCACGAACGAGGTAAGGGTTAATTACAGTGAACTCACCAGACAAGTTAGATTTCACATATAAGTTCTGGAATGTTGGCTCAATCGATTGAGAAACACCGCAAATGTTAGAGATGGTTGCAGTAGGAGCAATCGCCATCACGTTTGAGTTACGCATACCGTCTTTTTGAACTTTGGCACGTAATGTGTCCCAGTCTAAACGTTGAGTACGGTCAACTTCGAACATGCGTTCTGGACGAGATTTTGCAACAATTTCTAAAGAGTCGATTGGAAGGATACCTTGATCCCACAACGAACCTTTGAATGTTGAGTAAGCACCACGTTCAACAGCCAAGTTGCTTGAAGTTTCAATCGCGTAGTAGCTAATCACTTCCATTGATTCATCAGCAAAATCAATAGCAGCATCTGAACCGTAAGCGATGTTCATTTCATATAGAGCATCTTGGAAGCCCATGATACCCATACCCACTGGGCGGTGTTTCAAGTTCGAGTTTTTCGCTTGTGGCACAGCGTAGTAGTTAATGTCGATAACGTTATCGAGCATGCGTACAGCTGTTTTAATTGTGCGAGCTAACTTCTCACGGTCTAACACACCACCTTGAACGTGTTGAACAAGGTTGATCGAACCTAAGTTACATACTGCAATTTCGTCTTGATTTGTATTCAAGGTAATTTCAGTACATAAGTTAGATGAGTGAACTACACCAACATGTTGTTGTGGCGAACGTAAGTTACATACATCTTTGAACGTAATCCACGGGTGACCAGTTTCAAACAACATAGAAAGCATTTTGCGCCATAAGTCTTTAGCACGTACTTTCTTGTGTAGCATGTTAGTTTCTTTCGCTACAGACTCATAGTAAGCATAACGCTCAGCAAATTCAGCACCCGTTAAGTCGTGCAAGTCTGGAGTTTCAGAAGGAGTAAATAATGTCCAATCACCATCTTCAAATACACGTTGCATAAACAAATCTGGAACCCAGTTCGCAGTGTTCATGTCGTGTGTACGGCGACGGTCATCACCAGTGTTTTTACGAAGTTCTAAAAACTCTTCGATGTCTAAGTGCCAAGTTTCTAAGTATGCACACACGGCACCTTTACGCTTACCACCTTGGTTTACTGCAACAGCTGTATCGTTCGCAACTTTCAAGAATGGAACTACACCCTGAGACTTACCATTTGTACCCTTAATATAAGAGTTCAATGCGCGAACAGGTGTCCAGTCATTACCTAAACCGCCAGCCCATTTAGAAAGCATTGCGTTGTCACGCATTGCGCCATAAATGTCATAGAGATCATCGCCAATCGTTGTTAAGTAACAACTAGAAAGCTGTGGACGTAATGTACCTGAGTTAAACAGGGTAGGCGTAGAAGCCATGTAGTCGAAGCTAGACAATAAGTTATAGAACTCGATTGCACGTTCTTCTTTATTTTGCTCGTTTAACGTAAGACCCATCGACACACGCATAAAGAACAATTGCGGTAATTCGAAGCGAACGCCATTTGAGTGAATGAAGTAACGGTCAAATAAAGTCTGTAAACCTAAGTAGGTAAACTGATTAGAGCGTTCTGGCTGAATTGCTGCTGCTAATTTCTCTAAATCGAAATCAAGCAAGTCTGGTGAAAGCAAATCAAGCTCTACACCTTTTTTCAAAAAGGCTTCGAGTGCAGTGTTTTCAGGAGTATCTATAGGTAAGCCTAAGAATGCTAAACCTGTGCTCACTAATTCACTAGAAAGTAAACGTGCAGTCACGTAAGTATAGTTTGGTTCTTGTTCAATACGAGTACGTGTTGCCATCATCATCGTAGTGGCAATATCACTCTCTTTTACGCCGTTATATAAGTTCTTAACGGTTTCATCGACAATAGCCTGAACATCAATACCTTCCAAACCTTCAGCTGCTTTAGCAATCGTTGCTTGCAATGCACTTAAATCAAGTGGCTGAAGCTGACCGTTTGCATCGGTCACTTGTAACGTAGGATGGTGGTTTGAGTTCGTTTGCTGACGAGCAGTCGTACGTTGTTCACGGTAAATCACGTAAGCACGGGCAACTTTCTGTTCTCCGGTACGCATTAAAGCAAGTTCAACCTGATCTTGAATTTCTTCAATATGGATCGTACCGCCCGATGGTAAACGGCGAGTGAAAGTATTTAATACCATTTCCGTCAGTTGGGTAATACGGTCGTGAATACGGCTTGAATCCGAACTCTGTTGACCTTCCACAGCAAGAAAAGCTTTACCAATCGCAACAGAAATTTTCTCTGCATCAAATGCAGCAACATCTCCAGTGCGTTTGATCACTTGAATTTGACCGGGAGTCGAAGTAATTACGCTCATGCCAGCATAGCTCCATTGTCACTTTTGTTATGTTTATAGACCGTTTGAACCGAGCAAAAAGTATGCCACGATGTTTGAGGGATAAACACAAGACTTAGTAGTTAAAGTTTATTTTGAACACAAGATACGGGATTTTTCATAGCAGATCAATCTTGACTTTTTAGTAATTTTTTATCTGTATGATTTGATGGGAGATAGCATAGCAAAGCTATTAAAAAACGCTTATAGATAACTTTGTGGATAACTCAAAAAACAAGCACTTAAATACAATTAATGTAGGTAGAGAAATAATTTGTTTAATATTCATACATTGGAAATATGAATAGAATATGAAATTTAATAACAATAACTAAATGTTAAAAACACGAGAAAATTCAAAGGTTAATAAAATGCAACAAAACACGGTTGTCATGTATCAGTTTGGTGAACGCCTACTTGTTTACAATGTAAACGTGTGTATATTGCAAATGATAAACGAATGTATCTGCAAGATTTTTAAGATGCATGTAATGAGATTTATAGGGGCAATGATATGAGCCAAGAAGAAAAGTTACCAAAGATTCTGATCGTTGAAGACGACGAGCGTTTAGCACGATTAACTCAAGAGTATTTAATCCGCAACGGCTTGGAAGTTGGTGTAGAAACTGATGGTAACCGTGCAATTCGTCGTATTATTAGTGAACAACCAGACCTCGTGGTTTTGGATGTCATGTTGCCGGGTGCCGATGGCTTAACCGTTTGCCGTGAAGTTCGTCCACATTATCACCAACCGATTTTGATGTTGACTGCACGTACAGAAGATATGGATCAGGTACTTGGTCTTGAAATGGGTGCGGACGACTATGTCGCTAAACCAGTTCAACCGCGTGTGCTATTAGCCCGTATCCGTGCGTTATTACGTCGTACGGATAAAACTGTAGAAGACGAAGTTGCACAGCGTATCGAATTTGATGACCTTGTGATTGATAATGGCGGCCGTTCTGTAACCTTGCATGGTGAGCTTGTTGATTTCACTAGCGCAGAATATGACCTATTATGGTTGCTTGCATCAAATGCTGGTCGTATCTTATCGCGTGAAGATATCTTCGAACGTTTACGCGGTATCGAATACGATGGTCAGGACCGTTCAATCGATGTCCGTATTTCACGTATTCGTCCAAAAATTGGCGATGATCCTGAAAATCCAAAACGTATTAAAACAGTGCGTAGTAAAGGTTACTTGTTCGTTAAAGAAACCAATGGGTTATAAGGTCTGAATAAACTTCCTATAAGGTTGGTCGAGTGTTTAAACACAGCATATTCCTGCGAATCTATGCGGGACTGGTAATTCTTGTTGTTTTGGTTGCCGTTTTTGGTTATTTGCTTGTACAAATTATCAATTATCAACGGGCACAAGAATACCGTGAATCTTTAACTGATGGTATTTCCTATGTCATTAGTGAGGGAGTCGCTCGACAACCGGGGAAGCAACAGAAAATAGACTGGGTTTCAGATGCATCAGATTTATTGGAACTCCCAATTTATTACACTGATGCGAGCAAGGTCGAGTTATCTCGTACCGAGAAAAAACGAATCGAAGCTCAAAAGTCTGTTGTTCGCTACGATGCCAGTAATAGTATTGCGTATATTATTATTGGTTTGCGTGATGACCCTCAGCACTTTTTATCCATAAAAGTAGACAAAATTAGTGAGCGCCAAATGAAGGCTCTCCCTATTTTTGTACTTGATTATTTAATGTTTTATCCGGGGCAAGAACAAGAGTATCTTGCTAAGATTCAAAAACATTTCTCATATCCAATTAATATCTTCAATATTCAAGATATTAATCTAGACTCTGAGCAAATTGGTCGTTTACGCCAAGACCAAAGTGTCATGTTGTACAAAGATAGTGCAACAATGCGTGGCACAACCATTTCAATCGTATCTCCAATTCCAAATCATCCGACACAAGTTTTGGTTCTTGGTCCGGTTCCAATGTTTAACTGGATGCCTTTACAGCTTTCTGCTGGAATTACCTTATTTAGCCTATTCTTACTGAGTCTGGGTGTTTATGGTCTTATCTTGCCGTTAGAGCGTAAAATTCGCCAAGTTCGTTATGCGTTAAACCGCATGAAGTCAGGTGATTTGTCATTGCGTGTTCCTATTGAAGGAAGTGACGAAATGGCAAACTTGGCATCAAGTTATAACAATATGTCTGACCATATTCAGCGTTTAATTGAGGCTCAGCGCGAGTTGATGAGAGCTGTATCTCATGAGCTTAGAACGCCGGTTGCCCGTATTCGTTTTGGTACAGAGATGTTGGCAGAGGAGGACGATTACAATCATCGTATGCATCAGGTCGACATGATTGATAAAGATATTGAAGCGCTCAATACCTTAATTGATGAAATCATGACTTATGCAAAACTAGAGCAGGGTACACCTTCATTAGATTTTGCTGAAATTGCGCTATTTGATGTATTGGATCAGGTTGCGGTAGAAACCGAAGCTTTAAAAACGCAAAAAGAAATTGAACTTGTTGCTCCTCCTGTTTATTTAAAAGTAGATGCAGAGCGTCGTTATCTTCACCGTGTTGTTCAAAACTTGGTGGGTAATGCTGTTCGTTATTGCGATAATAAAGTTCGCATTACAGGTGGTGTTCACAGCGATGGCATGGCCTTTGTTTGTGTTGAAGATGATGGTGCTGGAATTCCTGAACAAGATCGTCAAAGAGTATTTGAAGCCTTTGCCCGTTTAGATGACAGTCGTACTCGTGCGTCAGGTGGTTATGGTTTAGGGTTGTCAATTGTAAGTCGTATTGCTTACTGGTTTGGTGGCGAAATTAAAGTAGATGAAAGTCCTACCTTAGGTGGAGCTCGCTTTATCATGACATGGCCTGCAAAACGCTTTAAACAACCTCCGTTGAAAACCAATAAAAAAGCACCTTCATAAAGGTGCTTTTTTATTGCATTCCTTATAATTGAGTTGCATCTGGTTCCAAAATGGGTTTTCCGCTTCTTAAGCTGGTTAACGCATCGGAATTAAAGTCGATCAGTAATGAATTGTTTTTTGCATCAATCTGGTATTTTTGAATAAGAGGTTGATCTCCATTAATCGTTTCTATTTTATATTCATCCGCAATATGCAAAATACCTTCTAGGTTCGTTGTGGTTGACGCAAAATCCTGTCTAAATATTTCATAGACATCTCGCAAGTCAAAAATTGCATTGTTCGCATCTGGATGTTTGTGAATATAGCTTTCTATATGTCGCACAAGTAACTGCGCAAACAAGTAGTAGTTTGGTTTATGCGTATATTCTAGAGTCATGCATTTTTCTCCTTATTATCTGTTATTAGCATACATGGCAAAACACAGGTTATTGTATAAAATTCATTACACTAGATGATTAAATGGAAACCTATAAAGATATAAAGACCCGATTACGCCCTTGGCGTTTTGCTTGATATAAAGCGTCATCTGCTTCTTTAAATAAATTTTCAATCGCTCTATGTGATGAAGGGGAATATAAACTTATACCAATACTGACTTGTATGAAAATTGGTAATTTCCCATAAATATAGATCGGTTGCTGACTAATTTTAATTCGTATTTGTTCTGCAAGGTCAAATGCGCTTTCTTTGGTGGTATCTGCAATGAAAATTGCAAATTCTTCACCGCCAAATCGTCCCAATAAATCATGAGGATGCAAAATATTTTGAATGGTGGTGACACAAGTTTGTAGAGCACGGTCACCTATTTGATGGCCATAGTTGTCATTAACTTGTTTGAAGTGGTCCACATCAAGCATGAAGAAGGCTGAGGTTTTATTTTCCTTGTGTACCTTTTCTTGAAGGAGTCTGACCGACTGCAAAAACTGGCGTCGAGTGAGACTCGATGTTAACTCGTCATGCGCAATGGCGTGTTGAAGCTTTTGAATTAATTCTGAATGTAAAACACTAATGCTAGAGACGGTAAGAGGTGCAATCGTCATCATGATTAAGCCAATACGAATTGACATGGTGTTGCTTAAATATTCGTTTGGATAAAGCAAAAGGTAATGTCCAGAGACATGATAGATAATATAGGCACTCGTAAAGGTCGTAATGAGTGCAACAATAATCGGTTTGTAGCGAATGGCACACCAAATGAGTGCAGCAATTGGGTAGAGCAGGGAACCTGGGCCTGAGTCATAATAGCTGGCCGCAATAGAAATGATGACAGCTATAAAGGGTAAAAGGTCAATCGCTTGTAAGCCACGATTTCTCGAAAAGTAATGTTTTACCTGACTGTATTGAGGTAGGTTCAATATGATTGGCAAAAGAAGTAAGGCGTTTTGTAGCTCTGAAGTGAACCAGTAACCGAATTCATCCCATAAATTACCAAGCATAAATTTGGTATTAAACATGGGCACAAAAGTTGCTGCAAACAATGCGCCTGCTACGCTTCCTACTCCGCATAAAGCAAATAAAAAAAGGTAAGAATAACCTCTGTAGGCTGCTTTAATATTCTGGTTGAAAAAAGTATAGAGTGCGAGGGTAGTCACAACATAAATAAAATTTGATGTTGTTAAAACGAGTGTGAGAACAAATGGAGTACCCTGAATTAGATCGGCAATCACATATCCTATATAGGCACCTAAAAATGCACTGAGTCGACGTGTGCGTGGAAAGCGAATGAGTAACCCGAGCAAAACAGAATTGGCAGGCCAAAAGAACGCGAGAAAACTTAAAGGACGCGATGCGATGCCAATAAAACAACATACCGTAATAATGAAGCCAAATAGGAGAAAAAATTTTAAAGAAGAGGAAAATGAAAATTCACGAAGTGAGTATGGCATCAGCTGCCCTTAATGATAAACACTCTTATCCAAGAGTAATAAAATATTATGCATGACTAAACATTCATCATAATTCAGAGGAGAAGCTGAATACAATAAAAAACAAACTAATATTATAAAAAAGTAAGTTATTAAAACTTAATGATGGATGAACTGTGTAATTATTCTAAAATTAAAAAATGAAAAAAATCATCATAAACAAAAAAACTATTAAATAAACCGATTATGTGCGGTGAAACCCCCCTTACAACCCATAGAAGAATAGTTTTACCAAGAAAATCATCCGAAAGACTAAGACGCTTCAACTAGCATGCGAAATTAGAAATCAGGTACAATTGGCGGGATTAATTTTGTGTTTGGTGTATTTGAAGGCCAATACATACATTCTTTGTTAAATAATAGGCCTGCCAGGAGTTATCCCCGCATGAGTGCCATTACTCCATACGACTGGGCGATTATCGCCTTCGTGATCGGCGTTACATTTCTTTGCGTCTTTATGCTCACAGTTCCCTTACTCCTCGGGGGGAAATCGTGGGGGCGTGCTAAGCAAGAGCAGTTTGAATCGGGTGTCGTGAGTGCTGGTGGCGCTCGCATTCGCCTGTCTGCAAAGTTCTATTTAGTTGCAATTTTCTTTGTTGTCTTCGACTTAGAGGCACTTTACCTCTATGCATGGTCTACTTCTGTGCGTGAAGTAGGGTGGTTGGGATATACCACTGTTGTGATCTTTGTCGTTGATTTATTGATTGCGCTTGTTTATGCCTTCTCTGTAGGTGCTTTAAGTTGGTCACCAGCAGATCGCCGTAAATCAGCAGGTGAGACGATTAAAATCGGTTCACCAACAATGAACATTGCTGAAATTACACGCTTTAACTCTATTGAAGAGCTCGTAACTGACCCTACAGGCCAGATTCCAGCTCAATCATCAGGTCGTGTTAAGTCAAAAACTACACCTGCATTGTCATCTGAAAAGGAGTAAGTCGGGATGAAATATACTCTGACCCGCGCGAATCCGGATGCTGACCAATACCCATTGCAAGAACGTCAAATCGTGACAGATCCACTAGAAGAGGAAGTGAATAAAAACGTATTCATGACTCGTTTAGAGGATGTCTTGCATACAGCAGTAAACTGGGGGCGTAAAAACTCCTTGTGGCCATTTAACTTTGGTACCTCATGTTGTTACGTTGAATATGCAACGACCTTAACAGGTGTGCATGACTTGTCACGTTTCGGCGCAGAGGTTATCCGTGCTTCACCTCGTCAAGCTGACTTGATGATTGTTGCAGGGACCTGTTTCGTAAAAATGGCACCAGTTATTCAGCGTCTATATGAACAGATGTTAGAGCCTAAATGGGTCATCTCGATGGGTGCTTGTGCAAACTCTGGAGGTATGTACGACATCTATTCAGTAGTTCAAGGTGTAGACAAAATTATTCCTGTTGACGTGTACGTCCCAGGTTGTCCACCTCGTCCTGAAGCATTAATTCAAGCTTTAATGCTTTTACAAGACCAGATTCAATTAGAGCGACGCCCGCTTTCTGCCGTGATCGGTGATGATCTTCAGCCAGTGTATAAGCCAAAGATGATGCCAGAACGTGACCGTAAGAATGCGCAGCGTATTGCCGTTAAAAACTTACGCTCTATGGATGAGATTAAATAATTTTTTGACGGTGCTTTGACATATCTAACCGATATGTTCATCGAGAAAATTGACAGAATTTGTATTAAATAGGAAGCCAAGCCAATGGCTGAAACTGACATTGCTATGCCAGAGTCAACACCAGTTGATTCACGCCCAGCATTTGCAATCGTAGAAGAACTCAAAACCAAATTTGGTGAGAACTTTTACGTGCAGGCGACTTTTGAAGAGTTTCCAACAGTCTGGGTTGAGCGCGCACGCGTGCAAGAAGTCCTTATGTTCCTACGTAAAGTGGAACGTCCATATGTAATGCTGTTTGACTTATCTGCGATGGATGAGCGTTTACGTGTTCATCGCGATGGTTTACCAGCATCTGACTTCACTGTGTTCTATCATTTATTATCGCTTGAGCGTAATAGTGACATTCGTATCAAGGTTGCCTTGAACGAAAATGATCTTAACCTTCCGACAGCGACCAATATCTGGCCAAATGCCAACTGGTATGAACGTGAAGCTTACGATATGTTCGGTATCAATTTCGAAGGGCATCCAATGCTCCGTCGTATTTTGTTGCCAACGTATTGGGAAGGTCATCCGTTACGTAAAGAATATTCAGCACGTGCGACGGAATATACGCCGTACATGCAAGACAAAGCGAAACAAGACTTTGAGCAAGAGCACTTACGCTTTGTGCCAGAAGACTGGGGTCTTAAGCGTGGTAACGCTGACGAAGACTTCATGTTCCTGAACTTGGGTCCTAACCATCCATCTGCACATGGTGCGTTCCGTGTTGTATTGCAGTTAGATGGCGAAGAAGTGAAGGACTGTGTTCCTGATATTGGTTATCACCACCGTGGTGTGGAAAAGATGGCTGAGCGTCAAACATGGCATTCTTTCATTCCTTATACTGACCGTGTTGACTATTTAGGTGGTTGTGCTCAAAACATGCCATATGTAATGGCTGTAGAGCAAATGGCAGGTATTAAAGTTCCTGAACGTGCTCAAGTGATTCGTGTCATGTTGAACGAATTGTTCCGTATTAATAACCACTTGTTGTTCTGTGGTACGGCAATTCAGGATGCCGGTGGTATGACACCAGTATTCTATATGTTCGCAGACCGTCAAAAAGTTTACGACATTGTTGAAGCAATCACGGGTTACCGTATGCATCCAGCATGGTTCCGTATTGGTGGTACAGCACACGATCTTCCAAACAACTGGCAAAAACTTGTTAAAGAATTGCTAGAGTGGATGCCTAAGCGCTTAAACGAATACTACACAGCAGCATTGAAAAACTCTGTGTTTATTGGTCGTACGCGTAACGTTGCACAATACGATGCCAAATCTGCACTCGCATGGGGTGTAACTGGTACTGGTTTACGTGCGACAGGTATTGATTTTGACGTTCGTAAATATCGTCCATACAGTGGCTATGAAAATTTCGATTTTGATGTGCCAGTTGAGTATGAAGGCGATGCATATGCACGTGTACTCGTTCACTTCCGTGAAATTACTGAGTCGTTAAAAATTATTCAACAGTGTTTGGATAACATGCCTTCTGGTCCATATAAAGCGGATCATCCATTGGCTGTTCCACCACCGAAAGATAAGACATTACAAGATATTGAAACCTTGATTACGCACTTCTTGAGCGTTTCATGGGGTCCTGTCATGCCAGCGGGCGAGTCATCATTTATGACTGAAGTGGTTAAAGGCGCAAGTACGTATTACTTGACTTCAGATAAATCGACGATGAGTTATCGTACTCGTATTCGTACACCGACCTTTACTCACTTACAGCAAATGCCTGCAGTGATTAACGGAAGTTTGGTATCTGACTTAATCATTTATCTGGCGACCATTGACGTGGTTATGGCTGACGTGGATCGCTAAGAGGTAACACATAATGATGATTTTGACTGATAAAAAGCCACGTGTGAATGTTGAAGGGATTTTGACTGCGGACGAAATTCACGATATCGAACATCACATTGGTCACTATCCATACCCTCGTGCAGCCTCTTTGGATGCATTGAAGTGTGTACAGCGCCGTAATGGTTGGGTAGATGACGCTCAAATGAATGCCATCGCACAGTTATTGTCGATGAGTGTTGCTGATTTGGAAGGTGTTGCAACATTTTACAACCGTATCTATCGTCAACCGGTAGGTCGTCACGTAATTTTGCTTTGTGACTCAATTGCTTGCTTCTTGATGGGTGCAGAAACACTTGCTGAAGCATTCCAGCGCGAATTAGGTATTCAGTTTGGTCAAACGACTGCAGATGGTCGTTTTACGCTGCTTCCAATTTGCTGCTTAGGCAACTGCGACAAAGGCCCAACTTTAATGATTGATGAAGATACTCACGGTTTAGTTGAAGTGACATCAGTCAAACAGTTATTGGAGAAGTATATATGAATACTGAACCAAAACCAATTTATGGCGACGGTAATCCAGAAACTCATCCACTAACTTGGCGTTTAAGTAAACGTGACGAAGTTCGTGGTGCTGATGATTACGAAGCACTTGAAGGCTATGCCGGCTTTAAAAAAGCATTAGGCATGAAACCTGCTGAAGTGTTAGACGTGATCAAAGCTGCAACCGTAAAAGGTCGTGGTGGTGCGGGTTTCCCAGCGGGTATTAAATGGTCATTAATGGCACCAAATGATGGTGGTCCACGTTATTTGATCTGTAATGCCGATGAAATGGAACCGGGTACCTTTAAAGACCGTTTGTTGATGGAAAAGCTTCCACATCAATTGATCGAAGGGATGTTAATTGCGGGTTATACCTTAGAGGCGACTCATGGTTATATCTTTATCCGTGGTGAATACATTGAGGCTGCTCAATATCTAAATGAAGCGTTAGAACAGATTCGTGCTAAAGGTTATTTAGGCGAAAACATTTTAGGTTCTGGCTGGAATTTTGACTTACATGTACATACGGGTGCAGGGCGTTATATCTGTGGTGAAGAAACTGCATTGATTAACTCGCTTGAAGGCCGTCGTGCTAACCCTCGTACTAAGCCACCGTTCCCGCAAGTTGCAGGAGCATGGGGCCGTCCAACAATTGTGAACAACGTTGAAACTTATAACAACTTGCCAGCAATTATGCTTCGTGGTCCAGAGTGGTATATCGGTTTATCAGCAGGTAAATCAAAAGACCCAGGCACTAAAATTTATGGTGCGTCAGGTAAAGTGAAATTCCCGGGTCTTTGGGAATTACCATTTGGTACAACTGCGCGTGAAGTGATTGAAGATCATGCTGGTGGTATGCGTGAGGGCTTAAAGCTTAAAGCATGGTTACCGGGTGGTGCTTCAACTGACTTTTTACCGGCTGATACCATTGATTTACCAATGGATGCAGACACGATTATGAAAGCAGGTTCTCGTTTGGGAACATGTTTATTAATGGTTGTAGATGAAACTCAATGCATGGTATCGCTCACTCGTAACCTAGAAGAGTTCTTTGCGCGTGAATCATGTGGTTTCTGTACACCATGTCGTGATGGTTTGCCATGGGCTGTTAAAGCGCTTAAAGCACTTGAAGCAGGCGAAGGTAAGAAAGAAGATATCGACCATTTACAAGAATTGACTCGTAAATTATGGATCGGTAAAACTTTCTGTGCCCACGCACCTGGTGCGATGGAGCCGCTTATGGGCGCACTCAAACATTTCCGTGGTGAGTTTGAAGCGAAAGTGACGACTCGTCCTGTCGTGCAAACCAGCAACGTAGAACAAGCTTAAGGAATTCGACTTATGGCTACAATTCATGTCGATGGAAAATCGTATGAAGTCAACGGCTCGGAAAACTTGCTACAAGCATGTTTGAGTCTGGGCATCGACATCCCATATTTTTGTTGGCATCCATCCTTAGGTTCGGTTGGTTCTTGCCGTCAATGTGCTGTTACGCAATATGCGAATCCAGAAGATACGCGTGGTCGTTTGGTCATGTCTTGCATGACACCAGCATCTGACAATACCTATATCTCAATTGAAGACAAAGAAGCAACGGATTTCCGTGCATCTATTGTTGAATTTTTGATGACGAATCACCCGCACGACTGTCCAGTCTGTGAAGAGGGTGGTCACTGTCATTTACAAGACATGACAGTGATGACAGGTCATGACCGTCGTCGTTACCGTTTTACAAAACGTACGCATTACAACCAAGAACTTGGCTCATTCATTGCACATGAAATGAACCGCTGTATTGCTTGTTACCGTTGTGTTCGTTACTACAAAGATTATGCGGGTGGTACAGACTTTGGTGTGTATGCCAATGCATCTCGCGTTTACTTTGGTCGTCCAGAATCAGGTACTTTAGAATCTGAATTCTCGGGTAACTTGACTGAAGTATGTCCAACAGGTGTATTCACTGATAAGACTCATTCAGAGCGTTATAACCGTAAATGGGACATGCAGTATGCACCAAGCGTGTGTCAAGGCTGTTCTTCTGGTTGTAACATTTCTCCGGGTGAACGTTATGGTGAAATCCGTCGCGTAGAAAACCGTTTTAATGGTTCGGTTAACCAGTACTTCCTTTGTGATAAAGGTCGTTTTGGCACAGGTTATGTAAACCGTGCAGACCGTCCACGTCAGCCTCAGTTCCGTAACGGTGAAACTGTTGCAACTGTTTCTGTCGATCAAGCTTTAGATCAAACGATTGCAAAGCTTCAAGGCAAAAAAGTCTTGGGTATTGGTTCTCCACGCGCAAGCTTGGAATCGAACTATGCATTACGTGAGCTTGTAGGTCAGGCAAATTACTCAACTGGTGTTGCACAAAAAGAGCAAAAACTTGTTGAACTTGCTGCATCTATCATGCAAACCGAGGGTATTTACAACCCGAACATGCGTGAAATTGAAAGCTACGATGCTGTTCTGATTTTAGGTGAAGACCTGACTCAAACTGCACCACGTATGGCCTTGTCTGTTCGCCAAGCTGCGAAAAACAAAGCTCGTGAAATGGCTGCGAAAACACGTACTCCAGATTGGTTGGCTGAACCTGTACAACGTATTGGTCAAGAAGCAAAATCTCCGATCTATATCTTGGCTGCAACTCAAACTCGTCTTGCCGACGTTGCAACTGGTGAAGTTGTTGCTTCTCCAAATGATATTGCACGTTTAGGCTTTGCCGTAGCAGCAGCAGTGAAAGGTGATGTATTAACTGGTTTAGATGACGATGCAAAAGCATTCGCTCAAACCATTGCTGACACTTTAAAAACAGCAAATAAACCATTAATCATTGCGGGCACAAGTTTGCAAGATGCTTCTATTATGGAAGCTGCGGCTGAGTTGACTCAGAACTTAGGTTCTAAAGCTGGTTTAAGTCTTGTGGTTCCTGAAGTGAACTCTATGGGCTTGGCATTGTTTGGTGGCTTAAGCCTTGAACAAGCATTTGCTCAAGACTACGACACACTTGTTATTGTTGAAAATGACTTGTTCCGTCGCTTACCTGCTGCTCAAGTAAAAGCTGCACTAGATAAAGCTGAAACAGTAATCGTGCTTGATCACAGTGAAACTGAAACTGTGAAACAGGCTGATATCGTTCTTTCAGCAGCAAGCTTTGCGGAAGGTGACGGTACTGTTGTAAGCCAAGAAGGTCGTGCACAGCGCTTCTATCAAGTTTACGATCCAAGTTACTACAAGCCTGAATATGCAATTAAAGAATCATGGCGCTGGTTACATGCCATTGAAACTGGCATTAAAGGTAAAGCTGTAGATTGGACATTGCTTGATGATGTGATTGAAAGCATCGTGAAAAATGTACCAGTACTTGAAGCAATTCAAGATGTGGCACCTGATGCAGGTTACCGTGTACATGGTTTGAAAATTGCGCGTGAACCACGTCGTTATTCAGGTCGTACAGCAATGCGTGCGCCGTTATCGGTTCATGAACCGAAACAGCCTACAGATCTAGATTCAGCATTAACATTCTCAATGGAAGGTTATGTTGGTCCTCAAAAAGCATCATCATTAGTACCATTTGCATGGGCTCCGGGCTGGAACTCTCCACAATCTTGGAATAAATACCAAGATGAAGTGGGTGGTCACTTAAAAGGCGGTGATTCTGGTGTTCGTTTATTCGATCGCTTGGCAAAACGCCCTGCACGTAGCTATGTTGCTCCAGTGCCTGTAGTTGCAAACCCTGAAAGCTTCCGCTTAGTACCAATGCATCATATTTTTGGTTCTGGTGAATTCACTATTAAAACACCAGCAATGGAAACTCGTATTCCAGAAGCTATGTTTGCAGTGGGCGAACAAGATGCAACTCGTTTGAACCTTCAAGAAGGTCAACGCATTACTGTAAAAGCAGGTGAAACCAGTGTGAGCTTGCCTGTACAAGTAATTGAATATTTACCTACAGGTTATATTGGTTACCCAGTTGGTTTAGCACCAATGGTGTCACTAGCTGAGCCTGTTTCAGTGGCTTTAGGAGTGTAATTCATGAATCAAGAAATTATACGTCAAACGCCACTTTGGGCTGAGAACTGGCCAATCGCCTACGCTGTAGTTCAAGCAGTTGTGATTTTGCTTGTTGTTGTTTTAGTTGCAGCGTTGATGTCTTTCATTGAACGTCGTTTGCTTGCTTTGTGGCAAGACCGTTATGGTCCAAACCGTGTTGGTCCTGGTGGTATGTTCCAGATCGTTGCCGACATGCTCAAGATCATGTTCAAAGAAGACTGGACACCAAAATTTGCTGACAAGCTTACATTCCGTTTAGCGCCAGCTGTTGCCATGGCAACAGCTGTTCTTTCATTCATGGTTATCCCGGTGAGTCCTTCACTGGGTGTTGCCGACATGAGTATCGGTTTGTTGTTCTTCATGGCAATGGCTGGTATTGCAGTTTATGCAGTATTGTTTGGTGGTTGGGCTTCAAATAACAAATACTCATTGCTTGGTGGTTTACGTTCAGCTGCTCAAACCATTTCTTATGAAGTGTTCTTGGGTATCTCATTGATGGGTGTGGTTGCAATTGCAGGCTCATTTAACCTTCGTGAAATTGTTGAAGCGCAACGCGATGTTTGGTTCGTCATTCCACAATTCTTAGGTTTCTTGATTTTTGTGGTTGCTGGTGTTGCGGTAACTCACCGTCATCCATTTGACCAACCAGAAGCAGAACAAGAATTGGCTGAAGGTTACCATGTTGAATATGGTGGTATGAAATGGGGTATGTTCTTCGTTGCTGAATATGTCAACGTGGTACTTATTTCTGCATTGATCGTAACTTTATTCTTCGGTGGCTGGTTAGCACCATTCAATTTAGAAATTCCATTTGTTCCGCCAGTATTCTGGTTTGTGATTAAAACAGCATTCTTTGTAATGATGTTCGTTTTGGCTCGTGGTTCTTTAATGCGTCCACGTTATGACCAAGTCATGAACTTTGGTTGGAAAATTTGTTTGCCATTGGCGTTGGTCAACTTGTTAGTGACTGGTGCTGTGATTCTGATGAATCAGGCCTAGGACAGCAGGGAGTACAAAATGTATAAATTTCTAGCTGGATTCGGATCGATTGTACGTTCGTTGTTTATGGTATTTAGCCATGTAACACGTAAACGTGACACGATTTTATATCCAGAAGTACCGGCTGAACAGATTGTGCCGCCACGCTTTCGTGGTCGTATTGTGTTGACGCGTGACCCAGATGGGGAAGAGCGTTGTGTGGCATGTAACCTATGTGCGGTTGCGTGTCCAGTTGGCTGTATCTCATTGCAAAAAGCAGAAAAAGAAGATGGACGTTGGTATCCGGAATTTTTCCGCATCAACTTTTCACGCTGTATTTTTTGCGGTATGTGTGAAGAAGCTTGTCCAACAACTGCGATTCAGATGACACCAGATTTCGAGCTTGGTGAATATGTACGTCAAGACCTTGTTTATGAGAAAGAAAACTTACTCATTTCAGGTCCGGGAAAATATCCAGACTACAACTTCTACCGTGTAACGGGTATGGCGATTAACGGTAAAGAGAAAGGTCAAGCACAAAAAGAAAGTGCACCAATCGATGTACGGAGTCTATTACCATGATGTGGCCGTTTTATTTGATGGCACTCGTGGCCATCGTTTCTACGGTTCGTGTAGTGACTAACACGAACCCTGTACACGCTTTGCTTAGTCTCATTGTTTCATTGCTTGCTGTTGCTGGTATTTTCATGATCGTGGGGGCGCCTTTTGCAGGTGCTCTTGAAATCATCGTCTATGCCGGAGCAATTATGGTTCTGTTCGTATTCGTTGTGATGATGCTCAACTTAGGTCAACACACCGTTGAACAAGAACGTAAATGGCTTTCTTCAGATGCTTGGGCATATCCAGCCCTCATGAGTTTCTTACTCGGCTTGCTTTTAGTTTGGATGCTTGGTGGTGAATACACCACTATTTCAGCACCACTTGGGGCACAAGTGATTGGACCAAAATTAGTTGGTCAAGCACTCTTTACTCACTATTTACTATTGGTTGAAGTTGCCGCGATGTTATTGCTAGCAGCCCTTGTTGCAGCATACCACTTAGGTAAACGTGAACCAGGTGCAGAAGAGGAAAAAGAATAATGGGCCAGATTCCTTTAGAACATGGTTTGATTGTTGCAACCATCCTTTTTGCACTCGGTTTTTACGGTGTAATGGTTCGACGCAACCTATTATTTATGTTAATGAGCCTTGAAGTGATGATGAATGCTGCTGCATTGGCATTTGTTCTTGCGGGTAGCGTATGGGCACAACCAGATGGACAAGTGATGTTCATTCTGATTTTGACCCTTGCAGCAGCAGAGGCATGTATCGGTCTTGCGATTGTCCTTCAGTTCTATCATCGCTTCCATCATTTGGATGTGGATGCTGCTAGTGAGATGCGCGGATGAGTTATTTATATCTAACAATATTATTTCCGCTAATCGGTTTTATTTTATTGGCGGCGGGACGAGACAAACTCTCTGAAAATGTTGCAGCAATTATTGGTGTAGGTTCTGTAGGTTTATCTGCATTATTTGCATTGATTGCTGGAATGGCATTTACCACAAGTGGTCAGCAAGTTTTTGTTCAAAATCTGTGGACATGGTTCAATGTTGGCGGTTTTGCACCGGGCATTAGCTTACATTTAGATGGCTTATCTTTACTCATGATGGGCATGGTGACAGGTGTTGGTTTCTTAATCCATATCTTTGCATCATGGTACATGCGCGGTGAAGAAGGTTATGCGCGTTTCTTCTCTTATTTCAACCTGTTTGTTGCCAGCATGCTTGTGCTTGTATTGGGCGACAACTTGGCGTTGTTATTCTTAGGTTGGGAAGGCGTAGGTCTTTGCTCTTATTTGCTTATCGGTTTCTATTATGCAAACCCTGCAAATGGTTGGGCTGCGATCAAAGCATTTACAGTTACCCGCGTAGGTGACGTATTCTTACTTATCGCTTTATTCTTGCTTTACCAACAATTTGGTACGCTGAATACTCAGTACATCGTTGAACACGCAGCAGAAGTAATGACGAAGAGCTCGTCACTTACGATCTGGACTGCATTAATGTTGTTCTTGGGTGCGGCTGGTAAATCTGCGCAAATTCCATTGCAAACATGGTTGGCAGATGCAATGGCAGGTCCAACACCTGTTTCTGCATTAATCCACGCTGCAACAATGGTAACGGCTGGTGTGTACTTATGCTGCCGTCTATTCAGCGTATTTGAACTTGCGCCTGAAGTGATGCAATTCATTTCGGTAACAGGTGCTGTGACTTTGTTAGTTGCAGGTTTTGCTGCACTCGTTCAAACAGATATCAAACGTATCTTGGCTTACTCAACAATGAGTCAGTTGGGTTATATGTTTATGGCTGTAGGTGCGGAAGCGTATCAAGCTGGCTTGTTCCATATGTTGGCTCACGCATTCTTTAAGGCATTATTATTCTTGTCTTCTGGTGCGGTGATTCTGGCTTACCACCACGAGCAAAACATCTTCAAAATGGGTGGCTTGTTCAAACGTAACAAATTCCTGTTTGCTTGTTTTGCGATTGGTGGCGGTGCATTAGCAGCGATTCCATTCTTGACAATCGGCTTCTTCTCTAAAGATGCGATTCTTGGTGAAGTTTGGGTACAAGGTCAATCAGTTGCTCTATATCACACCTTATATTGGGTGGGTGTAGCAGGCGCATTCCTGACTTCAATCTATACATTCCGTTTAATCTGGGTTGTATTCTTTGGTCAAGAAAACACGCCTTACCATGAAATTAAAGGCGCAACTTACTGGGCTCCATTGGGCATTTTAGCTGTACTGTCTACTTTTGTGGGTGCCGTATTAAAAGCACCTGTAGCTGGTATTCTTAATACTGCAAAAATTCCTGAATTCCATGTGGCTGAACAATTTGTAGAAGGCATGCATGGGGCAGAGCATTTAGCAGTAGGCATTGCGCTAGTTGGTCTAGTTGTTGGTATAGCATTATTTACATTTGCTTATGGTGCAGTGAAATCATTTGCTCAAACAAGTTTGGGTGCAGGTCTGGCGCATATTTGCCGTACTGCTTTTGGTTTTGATGCATTGTATGACATCGTTTTTGTTAAACCTTATTTATTCTTCGCCAAAATCTTTGGCCGTGATCCGATTGACAGTTTGTGGCTAGTTCTTCCTGCACTTGTGAAAGGCGGAAATAGTTTTACAAGCTCACGTCAAACCGGTTCATTGCGTGAATACGCATCAAGTATGTCACTCGGTGTAGTGGTGTTATTGATGATCTTGATCGTTATTCAGGTAGTGGGGAAATAAAATGGAAAACAATTTAATTTTACCCGCGCTGATTCTTGTTCCATTCATTGCTGGTTTTATTTGTTGGTTAGTCGATAAGCTCGACAAAACTTTGCCACGCTGGATTGCCTTAATTGGTATGCTCATTACTTTGGGCTTAGGTCTTGCACTTTGGCAAAGTGGAACTTATACCTATGAGATGGGTTCAAAAATCCCAACTTGGTCTGCTGAGTTCTATTTACCGTGGATTCAATCACTCGGTATCGGCATTCACTTAGCTGTGGATGGCTTATCTTTACTCATGGTTTTACTAACAGCGTTGCTTGGTGTACTTGCTGTTGGTTGTTCATGGGGCGAAATTCAAAAGAACGTTGGTTTCTTCCACTTAAACCTCTTATGGAGTTTAGGTGGCGTTATCGGTGTATTCTTAGCGATTGACCTATTCTTGTTCTTCTTCTTTTGGGAGATGATGCTTGTACCAATCTACTTCCTGATTGCGTTATGGGGTCATAAAGGTTCAAACGGTCGTTCACGTGTTTACGCAGCTACTAAGTTCTTCCTTTACACGCAAATCGCTGGTTTAGTGATGTTAATCGGTATTCTTGGTCTTGTAGTTTATGGCTACATGATGACCGGAATGATCGGTTTCGATTACAACTATTTATTAGCTGTAGCGAATCACTTACCTCCTAGCTTAGCGTATGGTTTCATGATCTGTTTCTTCATCGGTTTTGCGGTGAAATTACCAGTATTCCCATTACACGGTTGGTTACCAGATGCGCATGCTCAAGCACCTACAGCAGGTTCTGTAGACTTAGCGGGTATTTTGATTAAAACAGCTGCGTATGGCTTGCTTCGTTTTGTTATTCCATTCTTCCCGGCAGCTTCTGCACAGTTTGCAGATATTGCGATTATTTTCGGTTTGATTGGTATTTTCTACGGCGCATGGTGTGCTTACCAGCAAACTGACATGAAACGTTTACTTGCGTATACGTCGATTTCACACATGGGCTTTATTTTACTTGCGATCTACGCAGGTAACATTTTGACCTTCCAAGGTCTAATGATCATGATGTTGGCACATGGTTTGTCATCAGCTGCATTGTTCATTATGTCTGGTCAAATCTACGAACGTTTACATACACGTGATTTACGTTTAATGGGTGGTCTTCGTGGCCAGCTTCAGTACTTGCCATTTTTCTTGATGTTCTTCGTGGCTGCTCTTGTAGGCGTGCCAGGTTTGGGTAACTTTATCGGTGAATTCCTGATCTTGATGGGTTCATTCAATAAATATCCTGTATTCACGATTCTTGCTTCTATCAGCCTTGTATTTGCAGGCTTATACGGCTTGATTTTGATTCACCGTACTTTATTTGGTGAACCAAATCCTGAACAAAAGCAACACTACGCTAGTCCACTAAAAGATTTATCTGCTCGTGAAGTTGGTATTTTGATGATTTGTGCGATTGGTCTCGTTTGGCTTGGTATCTACCCACAAACATTCTTGGATGTATCTCATTCAAGCATGCAGTGGTTTGTTAATAGTTATATGCCAGTTCAAGAAGTCGTTGAAACTGTTCAGCAAACAGCTACTCAACTTGACCATGTGGAGATCCAATAATCATGAACTTCACAGTATCACTTGCTACGCTTATGCCTTTAGCTCCGGTGATGATTGTTGCTTTGACAACAATCGTCGTCATGCTGTTAATTTCAATTAAGCGTAATCATAATTTAATCGCAACAGCTTCTGTTGTTGGTTTAAACCTCGCTGCACTTTATATTTTATTTGCAGTATTTGGCGGTAAGTTTGTACCGGCAAATGTGATGGGCATGTTTATGGTTGATCCATTTACCATGTTCTATCAGTTTATGATTTTGATTGCGGCATTGGCTTGTTGTACTTTGTCTCACGCTTACATCGAAACCTATAAAGACAACCGCGAAGAACTCTACCTTTTGTTACTTGCTTCAGTAGCAGGTGCAATGTTGATGGTTGCAAGTTCTCACTATGCATCGTTCTTCATTAGCCTTGAGTTAATGTCGATCCCTGTATACGGCTTACTTGCTTATACTTATCAACGTAGTAGTTCACTTGAAGCTGGTATTAAATATCTTGTACTTTCAGCGACTGCTTCTGCAATGTTGTTGATGGGTATGGCATACATCTATGCATATACTGGTTCACTTTCATTCTATGATTCTGTACAGGCTTTATTTGGCGCAATCAAACAGCCAATGGTGTTATTAGGCTTAGCACTCATTATCTTTGCTGTTGCATTTAAATTATCGCTTGCACCGTTCCATAAATGGACACCAGATGTATATGCAGGTGCACCAGCACCAATGGCAACTTTCTTGGCGACCGCTGCTAAAGTTGCAACAATTGGTTTGTTCGTGCGCTATATGCTTGCTTCAGGCGCAATTATGGTGGATTCGTTAGTTACTATTTTGACAATCATTGCAGTATTGTCGATTTTAGTTGGTAACTTACTCGCTGTTCGTCAAGTTAACTTAAAACGTATTCTTGGTTATTCATCTATTGCTCATTTTGGTTATTTGTTAATTGCTTTAATTAGCATGACTTATGCGAGCTTGGGTAGCGTAACTGTCTATGTGGTGTCTTATGTATTAACAACTATCGGTGCTTTTGGTGCGGTAGCGTTAATGTCTAGCCCATATAACAACGTAGATGAAGCACAAAGTCTTGCAGACTACCGTGGTTTGTTCTGGCGTCGTCCAGTACTTACAGCAACTTTAACAGTCATGATGTTATCTTTGGCTGGTATTCCATTAACAGCAGGCTTCATTGGTAAGTTCTTGGTGGTAATGGCTGCTGTAACAACTCAACACTGGTTCTTGGCTGCAATGATTATTGTGGGTAGTGGTATTGGTTTGTACTACTACTTACGTGTGATGGTTGTAATGTATATGACACCACCAGAAACTCCTCGTATTGATGCAGATGCTCATTGGGGTCAAAAAGTAGGTGGTTTAATGGTATTGGCTGCTGCTGCATTAGTTATTATTTTGGGTGTTTACCCAGATCCAATGATTAATTTGGCATTAAAAGCAGAAATTTTATCTCCATTACATTTCATGCTTTCGCAACAACATTAATTCTAGTGTACAAAAAAGCCTCCAAATCCGGAGGCTTTTTTTTATTGAGCATTAAAAAAAGATTATAATAAATACGTTTTTATATTTTTAGGTAACATCTGTGGCCATTCAAGAAATTCGTCACCCACTTATTCGTCATAAATTAGGTTTGTTACGTCGTTCTGACATCAGCACTAAGAATTTCCGTGAGCTTGCGCAGGAAGTGACTATGTTGTTGACTTATGAAGCAACAAAAGATTTACCAGTTGTGGATTGTGAAATTAATGGATGGGCTGGAACAGTTACTACGCAGCGTATTGCTGGTAAAAAAATAACGATTGTACCGATTTTACGTGCAGGCATTGGTATGCTGGATGGCGTGCTTAATCTGATTCCAAGTGCAAAAGTGAGTGTTTTAGGTCTCGAACGTAATGAAGAAACACTAGAAGTTCGTACTTATTATAAAAAACTAGTTCCAGATGTTGCTAATCGTCTTGCAATGATTATCGATCCAATGTTGGCAACAGGTAACTCATTAGTTGCTGCCATTGATGTGTTAAAGGCAAGTGGCTGTAAAGATATACGTGTTATGGTATTAGTTGCTGCTCCAGAAGGTGTTGCTAAGGTTGAAGCAGCTCATCCGGATGTCCAAATTTATACAGCATCTATTGATAATGGCTTAAATGAACAAGGCTATATTGTTCCTGGCTTAGGTGATGCGGGCGATAAAATTTTTGGTAGTGTCCAAAAAGACTAATTTTTGAAATAACGATAAAAAGAGACTTAATCAAACCGTAAAGTTTTGAGGGCGGATTGAAAGTCTCTTTTTAATTTTCTGCTGTAATATCAGTATTGAAAAAGTAAGGTAAAGATCATGAAGCAAGAGTTTTATACCGGAAAAGTTAAACAATATGATCCTGAAAAAGGATTTGGTTTTATTGGAACGGCTGAAGGAGATATTTTCTTTCATATTTCGGATTTTCCTGCATCAGAAGGGGAACCGAAAAGAAATGAAAAAGTGAAATTTCTTGCTGTAGATAATCAGGGGAAATTTAAGGCTATTAAGATTGAGCGTATCGATCCTAATCCGTCTAAAACCAAAAAAACTCAAATCACCGATCATAATAAAGCGATTACGTCAGAGTTGTTATCACATTTCCGACGTTAATCATGTTCTCAATCTTCAAAGCTAGCTTGGTGTCGAGTTTAGCTAAGAGCGGCAAAAAAGATTTTTGATCGCGTGCAGAACGAGTAAGTAATACAAAATTAAGGGAGGTGTAAGCTTCCCTTAATTGTCTTAAGCAATAAATAATAAAATGAAAAGAATGGTGAGCCTTGTGAAAATGACTCAAGATGGCATTAGAAGATCAGGTCTTAAACTTGATCTTCACAGAATTGTAAGAATGCTTTGAGGCCAGGACCTTGGTATTTCTGACGGTGTACCAACATGTAAAGTGGGCGAGTAAGTTGCCAAAATGGTGTTTCTAAAATAACGAGTTGTCCTTTTTCAATTAAAGGTTCAATAGCGAGTTTAGAGATACAAGACATTCCTAAACCACCAGCAACTATTTTCAAGATTGCTTCATTGTGACCTAGGGTTAGGCGAATATTAGCGTCTGGGAGGTCTTGCAAAATAGCATTATCAAATACTTCACGAGTTCCCGAGCCTTCTTCACGTAAAATCCATTCAACCTGATAAAAATCATGTGCTGTTAAAGGTCGATTTAAACGTGCTAGAGGATGATTAGGGGAGCAGCATACTGCAAGCTCGTCATCTCGCCAGTGAATACATTGAAGTTGAGGCAGGTGACACGAGCCTTCAATTAATGCCAAATCAAGCTGAAACTGATTGACTGCTTCAATCATTTGGCGTGTGTTGCCCACCTGTAATTGCAGGTGCGCTTTGGGGTGATACTGTAAAAAGTTCGCCATTAAATCTGGCATGAGATAATCACTAATCGTTAGAGTTGCCCCAATACGTAAATCAATGCTTTGTAACTCACCTTTTGCAGCTTGCTCAAAAGCTTCACAGCGACCTAATATTTCTAGTGCTTGAGGCAATAGAAAGCGACCAAGATCATTAAGTTGTAGTCGTTTACCTAAACGATCAAATAGAGGAGCACCAAGACCATCCTCTAAATCGGCTAAAGCCATACTTGCTGCACTTTGCGTCAGTCTGACCGCTTCACTGGCTTTGGTGACAGTTCCTTCTTGAGCGACTGCTACAAAAACAGCCAACTGGCGTAATGTCATGCGCATGTTTAAAAAGCCTTAACGTTTAAAAGTATTCATTATTTCGACTGTCATGCTAACATGAGCGCACTATTTCATGCCACGTTGAAATCATGTCAATTGAAAAATTTAGCGTAGAAAAAGTCTTATCTGTACACCGCTGGACCCCAACCCTTTTTAGTTTCACCATGACTCGCCCTGCACATTTTAAATTTACTGCTGGGCAATTTGCGCGTATTGGACTGAAAGTTGGGGATGAACTTGTTGTTCGTGCCTATTCGGTGGTGTCTTCTCCATTTGATGAAACGCTAGAATTTTTCTCGATTGTGGTACCTGACGGTGCATTTACCTCAAATCTTCAACATTTGAAGGTAGGTGATGAGCTTTACTTAGAAAAAATACCTTATGGTTATCTTACCTTAGCTCGCTATCAACAGCCTTTACCGCATGATTTATGGTTATTGGCAACGGGTACTGGTTTAGCACCGTTTTTGTCGATGCTGCAAGACTTTGATACATGGTCAAAATATCAAAAGATTAATTTGGTCTACAGTGTGCGTACAGCTGCCGAATTAGCTTATGTTGATCGTATTCAAGAGATTGCTGAAACTTTTGGGGAAGGGCACGTCGGTTTTAAATTTATTTCAATTATCACTCGTGATCCATCAGCCCAGTTACATGACCGTTTGCCAGTTTTGATTGAGAACGGTGAATTAGAAAAAGTTGCTGGTATCGAATTAAGCCCTGCAACAAGCCATGTCATGCTTTGTGGAAACCCAGAAATGGTAGATGACACGAAAGATGCTTTAAAACGTCGTGGTTTGACGATGAATCGTCGAGGTGAGGGAAATATTGCAGTAGAAAATTACTGGTAACAAACGACAATTAACAATTAAAAGAACTTTAAAATTATTTTATGGATATGTTTATTAATGGACAAACATATCCATAAATTCACGAATTTCAGAAATTGCACTGTCTACATCGCTTGAAAGCCAAGTTGGTTCAAAAAGACCTGCATAATGTTCTAAACGGTCTTGGGGAACAACTAAACGAACAGGACAGTCTTCTTCAAGTAAACGCCAAGGTAAAATCGGAACTTCATTATCCAGAAAAATATTGATATTACGAATATCAACAATCATGGCATTAATGCAGTCAGGAAAAGGCATCACTGAAAATTCTTCAGTACGACGACGAAAATACTCTAGATCACCCCATTTGAGTTCATAACTTGGTTTATTAAATTCAATAATACCAATGAGATGTTCATCTCTCGTCTGGTGTAAATAACATTGATGTGTGACGTCAGTGTCGAGATCAAGAGTTACGTTTTGCTGACGATACATCATAAAATAGAGCAGCTTTAAAACAAGGGGGCTTATTATAGCCTATTTTATAAAAAGTAAGCGCTAAAACATATTGTATTACAAATGGGACATAGACGAAGCTGGTGAATTACGAGAAATTATTTTTAATTGTCTAAATTAATGTGTGCAAATTTTATACTGTTTTTATTATTTTAAAAGTAGAGTTTTGCAATCACAGACACCTTCGAATAATGCTTTTTCACACAATGCAACAAAGCAAATTGCTATGATGAATATAAAGTTAATGATAATAGAAGAGGGGAAAGAAGATGCATGACTTTTCAAAACCACCTCATGTGACGAGTCCTGAAGAAACTGCGAAAAAAAGAAGATTGCCAGTTTATATTTTAATTATTGTTGGGCTTTTTCTTCTTGCACTTATTGTCTATATGGTTGCTGACCACAACCAGACTCCTAAACAAGAAGGTGCTTTTCAAAATGAGACCACACCACATGTAATTAAGGGTAGTTCTGATTTGAATTTAAAGACCTACACAGGGTAGTAAGCGAATCAGTTTATCTTGATATCAAGCCTTTAGGTGTAAACCTGAAGGCTTTTTTGCAACCTTTTGCATCAATTTGTTGTATTTATGCAGAAGTGTGTTGATTAGAAAATATTCAAAACATAATGTGAGATAGACCGCATTCATCGTCATTTTTTACAACGAATGGTGTTTCCTAGAGATAACACTGAAAAGAACATAACAATTGAGGACATAACAATATGAATGAATTTTTTGATGGGCCTCGCGGCGCTCAATTTGATGCGATGTATTACTGGGATCAGTTTCATCCTATTCTGGCTGCAGTAGTAATCTTATTAGTGGGTTGGATAATTGCTTTATTAGTAGCAGCAGGTGTGAAAAAGTTTCTACAAAAAGTAAATACCAATGCCAAACTATCTTCAGCTACTGGCCGAGCGCCAAATATTGAAGGCCTGATCTCCAAGGTTGTATTCTGGTTTATTCTGATTTTAGCTGTTGTCGCGGCTCTAAATGTGCTCAACATTAGTGGAGTGAGTGGCCCATTCAGCAATATGGTCAATCAGGTACTGGTCTACATTCCAAATATTATTGCTGCTGTGGTGGTGGGTTTTATTGGTTGGATCGTTGCTCGACTGGTGCGGGCAGGCATTACCAATGTTTTATCCAGAACCCAACTCGATGATAAGTTAAGCAGTGAAGTGGGTGTAGGTGGAATTAGCCAGAATATTGGTGAAATTCTTTACTGGCTTGTATTGTTACTTTTCCTTCCGATTGTTCTGTCAATATTAGGATTAACAGGCTTACTCATTCCAGTTCAAAATATGGTAAATGATGCCGTAGCTTTCTTACCAAATATCTTTATTGCTGGCGTTATCGTTTTTGTTGGTTATATCTTGGCAAAAATTGTACGTGGTATTGTTGAAGGTCTAGTAAATAGCTTAGGTGTTCAAGCTCAAGCTGAAAAAATTGGTCTTTTCAAAAGTTCTAATGTAGGCAAATTCTTAGGTTCATTTGTTTTCGCAATCATCATCATTACTACATTAATTGTAGCGTTCGAAGCTCTAGGGATTGAGACAATTTCTCAGCCTGCAACAGCAATGCTAAATGAAATCTTGCAAGCAATTCCAAACATTATTGCGGCTGGTTTAATTTTACTGGTTGCCTATATTGTTTCTCACTTTGTTGGGCGTTTGGTTGCAGAGTTAATTGCTGGAACTGGTGTTGATGAAATTCCTGCAAAATTAGATGTACAACGCTTTTTAGGTCAAACTAAAGTTTCTAATGCAGTTGGTTGGCTAATTGTATTCTTTACTATGCTGTTTGCAGTATCTGAAGCAGCGGATCGTCTTGGTTTCGATCAAATCAGTGGTCTAATTGCAATGTTTATCCATTTCGGTGCAAACATTCTATTGGGTGCTGTAATTCTAGTGATTGGTTTCTGGCTAGCGAATGTTGTAGCGAATGTAGTTCAACGTGGTGAATATAATAGCTCGCGTTGGTTAGCTAGTTTAGTTCGTGTTTTAATTATTGGGCTGGTACTTGCGCTTGGTTTAAGAGCGATGGGTATTGCAGATTCAATTGTTAACCTTGCATTTGGTTTGACTCTAGGCGCGGTTGCAGTGGCTTTCGCTCTTGCATTCGGTTTAGGTGGTCGCCAACCAGCAGAACGACTTTTAACTGATTTACTTGATAAAGCGAAAAAAGAAGCGAATCAACCAAATCCTCTTTATCAACCGCCTTCTAGTACGAGTAGTTCAGCTCCAAGTACGTCAACAACTACATCTACGCCAACAACTCCACCATCAACAGCTCCATCTGATGCAAAACCAGCAGATTCTGTACAGGTGAATCCAGCGCACCTTCCTGTAAATAAACCGTTTGGTTCTACAGGCGAAAATGATGAAATTTAAGGGAATTAAATTAAATTTCAGATAAACAGTACAAAAAATCTTTGATTTTTGTGATAAGTTCGACCACTCTATATTGAGTGGTCGTTCTTTTTTGGCCGTTATAAAAACAAATAAGTGAGGAAAATACGATGAAGAAACCAGGTCGTTTTTTAGCACCGATTGTCATTGCCGGAATTACGGTGGGTTTTTTAGCAAGTGCTTATAAATTTGTATTTAGTAAGTCGGAAAGCTCAAAACAGACTACTTCTCAGCCACAAGATTCATCGAACGCATCAAGTAGTTCGAAAAACTCAAATTAGCTTATACATATTGGGCAGCAGCATAGGCAGAAGACCAAGCCCACTGGAAGTTGTAGCCTCCTAAATGCCCAGTTACATCGAGCACTTCTCCAACAAAAAACAGTCCTTTCTGCTTTTTACTTTCCATGGTCTTGGAAGATACTTCAGTTGTATCTATTCCGCCTAAAGTAACTTCCGCGGTACGATATCCTTCTGTTCCAGAAGGTTTAACTGCAAAGCCATGTAACTGTTCGGCAATATGATCTAGCTGTGCATCACTGATATTGCCAATCGCAATTTCGCTCTGTTCTGGCCAGATGAGTTGTTGTAACTCTTGGATAATACTTTTGGCAGTAAACTCATTAAGAAGAGTACGTAATAAAACTTTAGGCTGTGCTTTCTTTTTATCTTTTAAATAGGTCGCTAAATCTTGGCTAGGGAAGAAGTCAATTTTAAAACTTTCTCCTGAGTTCCAATAGTTTGAAAGCTGCAAAGAACTTGGTCCACTTAAGCCACGGTGGGTAAATAATAACGCTTCAGTAAAGCTATTTTTTGAGTTGCTTAACGTCACATCCAAAGCATTACCACTTAAGCGTGTAGTGACTTCTTTAATGTGATCTGAAAAAGTAAATGGAACTAAACCTGCACGAGTTGGAAAAACTTGATGTCCAAATTTTTGTGCCAGTTCATAGCCAAAACCAGAACCGCCTAATGTTGGAATCGATAAGCCCCCAGTGGCAATCACTACAGAATCACAAGTGTAATGTCCTTGATTGGTGTTTAGTGAAAATCCACCTTTTTCCAATGGCGTAATTTGGCCAACTTCGCAATGGGTTTGAATATCTACATTTTTGGTTTTATTACACTCATTCACAAGCATTTCTAAAATTTCTTTAGCGCCGTTTAGCGTAAATAATTGCCCATGTTTACGTTCTTCATAGGCAATTTTATAATCACATACCAAACCGATAAAGTCCCAGTTGCTATAGCGTGACAGGGCAGAAATAACGAAGTGCGGATTATGAGAAATATAATTGTCAGGTTCGACATATAGATTGGTAAAGTTACACTTACCGCCACCTGACATTAAAATCTTTTTACCAATTTTATTGGCTTTTTCTAAAATTAAAACCGAGCGCCCGCGTTTAGCAGCATGTGCAGCCAACATGAGTCCAGAAGCACCTGCACCTAAGACAATGACATCGACATGACTGTTAGACATAAGAGATTCTCGATTAATCTGGAAAATTTAAAAGGGGCATATACTACCATGCCGAGCCTTAGGCGTGCTAAAGACATTTATAACGGTAGAGAACGACGCGGTTTGAAAATGAGTAAGTAATTGATATTATTTATTTCTTATATCTGCCTGTAACCCACCAGAATGAATTGCTAGAATACGTGTTCTTTCAGGAAAGTAATTGTTTTTGATAAGGTCAAACAGACCGAACATCATTTTTCCCGTATAGATCGGTTCAAGGGGTACAGCGTATTGTTCTTCGAAATTTTCTATAAATGCCAATAACTCAGGTGAAGTTTTCGCATAACCCCCGCAGCAATAAGCATCTGTCAGTGACCAATTCTGTTTTTTAGTCCACTGCATAATATCTTGTTGTAGAAAGTCGCCTTTTAATGCTGAAAATCCTAGAACCTTTTGATGCAGTGCGCTTCGTTCAATCAGCCCTGAAATAGTCCCACCAGTTCCGACTGCACAGCAAATGACATCATAGTTTTGCAAATCGCTTTGACTGAGAATTTCCTGACAACCTTGCACGGCTAGCTGATTAGAACCGCCTTCAGGAATAATGAAAGTTTCAGGACATTGATTGTGTAATTGTTGAAGATAGTTTGCATCATCTCTCAAACGATATTCAGTGCGCGAGACAAAATGTAAATGCATTCCTAAACTTTGAGCTTTTGCCAAGGTTGGGTTAAGAGGCTGGGTTGCTAATTCTTCCCCACGAATAATGCCTATACTTTTAAAGCCAAAAAGATGAGCTGCATACGCAGTTGCGGCAATATGATTTGAATAAGCCCCACCAAAAGTCAAAACGCGTGATAACGCTTGTTGTTTTGCGGCAAGCAGATTGTATTTTAGTTTGAAAAATTTATTACCCGAGATTTGGGGGTGAATTAAATCTAACCGCTTAATGTCGAGATGCAGGGAATAGGGGAGTTGAATATGTTGATAAGGAACTGATTGAGCAATGTGATCAAACATTAGAAATTGAGAAAATAATGATTGATCACATTGTAACTTTTTAGATAGAACTTTAAAAAGCTGTTTACGAATTTGTATCGACAGAAGTAACCACTGACATGCCAGGACGTAAATGTTCCATTCCTTCCTGATTTGGATCAATAGTAATGCGTACGGCAATTCGTTGCACAACTTTAGTAAAGTTACCTGTCGCATTGTCAGGTTTTAACACACTGAACTCGGAACCCGCAGCAGGCGAGATCTGCTCAACATGTCCTGTAAATTTTTTGTGTTTCATCGCATCGACTGTAAACCATGCTTTCTGACCAATCCGCATATTGGCAATTTGGGTTTCTTTGAAATTGGCAATCACCCAAGTTTGCTGTGGAATGAGGTAAAGTAACTGTGAGCCTGCTGCTACATATTGCCCAACACGAGGGTTAACTTCACCAAGTTGGCCATCCATCGGAGCAACAATAACGCTATAGTCTTTGGTGGTTTGTGCTTGGTCTAACTGTGCTTTAGCACTTGAAACTTGTGCTTCTAAACCCGCTTCTGCAACCTGTGCTGTTTTAAGTGCTTCATTTGCAACTAACACATTGGCTTCTGCTTGCTTCAGTGCTGCAAGGTTATTTTCAGCATCTGCCGCGGCTTTATCTTGCTCAGATTTAGAAGCTGCGCCACTATTTCCTAGCTGTTGATAGCGCTTAAGCTGGGCTAAAGAAAGTTCATATTGAGCTTTGGCTTGATCCACTTTGGCTTGCGCTGCAACAATATCAGCTTGTTTTTGGGCAATGGATTGAGTTTGATTAGCTAAGGTATTTTTAGCTTGTTCAACACCTGATGCTGCTTGTGTTACTTTTTGGTCGTAAGTGGTTGCATCAATATGCATGAGCACTTGACCTTTTTTAACGTGGTCAAAGTCTTTAACGACTACATCTTTAACGTAGCCATTAATTTGTGAAGATAAAATCGTGGTTTTACCTTTGACATAACTATTGTCAGTTTGCTGAACACTCGTTGCAAACGGCCCGATTCTCCAAGCCCATAAAATCACTAAAATACCGACAATAAGAACACCTAACATCCATAACAGTGTTGAGCGTTTTGTCGGAATCAGTTTACTTGCAGGTGCAGGCTCGTTGGCGGGTGCCTGAGCTGGTGTTGGTTCTGGTTTGTTTTGATCATCTGACATATATCAATCTCAATTTCTATTTCATCAAATACGAAAGCCATTAAGGACGGCTAATTCCTCTGCGTTGTAGATATTTACTACGTGCAATATTAAATCCACCCCATAAGAGTAGGGCGACGGCAAAAATACCGTTTAAAGCAATAACATCATTGTAGGCACGAACTTGGGCTTCACGAGTGACCACTTGGTTAAGTGAGCGCATGGATTGAGCTGTTTGTAATGCTGGATCAGTAGTGGTGATGGATGCACTGCGTTGATAGGTCGAGAGCCTTTGAGCGACTAGAGGGTCTGCTTGTTCTAAATCTTTAATAATCTCTGCCTGATAGTTTTGCGTACGATGTTGTTGATAGGTCGAGAAGAAAGAAGACCCAACAAGACCACCGAAAGTTTGGGTAGCAGAAAATAATACGATAAAGGTCACTACGTAAGATGGGCCTTTAGCAAGCGTTTGCGCAAAGCCAATAAGAAGTAATGGACCAATAAATAGACCACCAGCAAAACCGACTAGAAACTGACTGGCAAAGAAATTCACAGGTCGGACATCACTGGTTAAGTGATAATCTAGTCCACAAGCAACCAGAATGAGGAACTCTGCAAAAAGTAAGTGGAAGATAATTCGTTCGCGTGAAAAAGTAAGTGCACTAAAAAGTGTTCCGCTTAAAATCCCTACCAATATGACAACATAGAGTGGCACAAATTGGTCAGGACCCATTCCCATAGTTTTTAAGAAGTTAACAGCAGCATAGCTTTGTTCAGACATTAAAAGTCGAATAGCAAAAGCACCAAAAATGAAACGTAGGGTTGAAGAGGCGCCTAACCAACGTGTCATAATTAATGGATTGGCGCGATAGTGTTCATAGAGCAAACCTAAAACAACTAAGCTAAAACCTGCAATCAAGACGTAAGCGAGCCATTCGCTATTAAACCACCATAAAATTGGACCTTGGGTGAGCACAATACATAAGCAGGCAAAACCTGGAGCCAATAAAGCAAAGGTAAAGAAATCTTGTTTCTCAAAAACATAAATTCGTAAGCTACGTGGTAATTTCAATGAAACAACCATGGCTAAACAACAAAGTGCTAAACCAAGCTCAAAGGTGTAAAGAACAGACCAACTGTCTGTACTGACAAGAAATGGAGAAATAATCCAAGCCAACGGTACGCCAAGTTGCTGAAAGCCGAAGGCGATATATATACCTTTTGCCATGTCTGCTTTTTTAAAAGCTTGCATGGTGTAATACATACCTAATGAGCTTAGTGGTGCACCAGCTAAACCTGCAACAACCCGTGCGAATAGTGCCATTTCATAGGTGTGTACAAAAATATGCAAAACAAGCACGGCAATAAAAATAACCAGCCCTATTTCTGAAAATACTCTCAAGCCATATTGTTGTCTGGCTTTAAACAAAATCAGGTTTGAACTGACATTTGCCATGACATATGCCGCAGGCAGCCAAGCAGCTTCGGAAGGCGTCAGGCCATATTCACCTTGGATTAAGGGTAAATTTGCTGTAATAAAACCATTACTTAAGCTTGCCGAAAGGGCGATAAATAAACCAATAAAAAAGTAAATAAATCGCTTAGGTACAGAATGCGCAATAGCTGCTGGTGAACCAGGTAGAGTCGGTTGCTCTTCTGGTGTCCAGTCGGGTGGTGTTTCTAAATAACGAGGCGTTTTACTCATTCTATCCCTCGAATTTTTTGTATTTGAATACCGTGAAATAGTAATTCAATTGCTCGTTTTGCTAAGCGAGTCTGTTCTTCTGGCTCATGTCCTTGAAATGAAGAACCCAACATTGCAGTGACCATTGCATAGTCATCGGCAGTTAGATCAGCTCGGCACAGTTTTTGTTCTATCGCATTTTCAATCAGTGGGTTAAGTGCATTATTTCGCCGTTCATAAATTTTTAACATAATTGGGTCTTGTCGATCAATTACTCTCCAAAAATCTTGCAAAATTGCGAGCTTGGGAAGTTGCCCAATGTGTCCTTCAATTAAACGAAATAAACCGTCCTCGAATTGTTGAAAATGAGCTGCTTTTTGCTCTAGCTGTGTAATCGCACGCTCTAAAAGCGCGCTAATTAAAGCCTTGCGATCACAAAAGTTGCGGTAAAAAGTTGCTCTGCCGACCCCAGCGTGGTCAATTACAACTTGTAAGGGAACATTAATGCCATGAATACGAAAACATTCTTCGGCTGCATTGAGTAATTCATCCCGATTTTGGGCAGCAATTTTTTGACGTTTACTCATGTCATCGATTGGGGAGTTTCAAAGGTTATATATTTAACGGACATTTTTGTCCGTTGTGAATATATAAATTGTAAAAACATGAAAATTCAATTTTCATCATTTATATCTTCTGCATTTTTATATGCGTCATAAAAAGCTGCTAGAATACCGCGCAATTGCGTGATGCTAGGTCAATACAATGTTTGAGTCCCTTATTCCTCTTTTTTCAATTGCGATGGCATTGATGCTTGGAGCAATAAGCCCTGGGCCAAGCTTTATTTATGTAGCGCAAAATTCAATTTCTAAATCACGTAAACATGGGTTGTTTACAGCATTAGGGACGGGGACAGGCGCAGCTCTGTTTGGTCTATTAGCTGTTATGGGGTTACAAGCAGTTTTATTGGCAGTGCCTTCTGCATATTTGATTTTAAAAATCGGTGGTGGGCTTTATTTACTATGGCTTGCTTTTAAAATTATTAAACATGCCAAAGAACCAATTGCAGTTGAAAACGATGCAAAATCGAAAATGACTTATAAACAGGCATATCGATATGGCTTAATTACCCAGTTAAGTAATCCGAAAATTGCAGTGGTGCTAGCGAGTGTATTTACTGCTTTGTTGCCAAAAGAAATCCCAAATTATTACTACGTCGCATTACCAGTGATTTGTTTTATGATTGATGCTGGTTGGTACTCATGTGTGGCAATGCTGTTATCTTCAGAGAAGCCTAGAACAATGTACTTAAAAGCAAAAACTGGCGTTGACCGAGTTGCTGGAAGCATTGTGAGCCTATTGGGTTTAAAGCTAATTTTCTTCAAGTGATAAGTCTTTAATTAAAATATCTAAAAAATCCTAAGCCAGCTGTTTATAGTCTGGCTTTATTTTGCGCAAAATATATACAAATTGAAATATCTTTTTTAGCACTTAAGCACTTTAAAAGTGGTAACTTAATAAATAAAACAAAAAGAAATGAGGATCACGTTATGAAAAAACTAATGGTGAGCATTTCTGTAGTTTTTCTCATCTTAACTACAGGATGTGAGATGAGAACGATGAGCAAGCAACCACTGGCAAATGAACGTACCATGAGTATTGTGGGTACTCCGGTTCATGAAAAGGATTACAAAATTTCCGATATACAAGCGAATAATCATGAGCAATCTAACTATTAGGTTACTTGTTGGATGTGCAACTTACTGTATTTTGAATATGGTAAGTGCATGCGAACCTGCTTCTTTAGATTGGGAGCTTTTTCAGGAAAAATATGATTTAAATCATGATGGGATGTATAGCTTAAAAGAATTTCAACGTGTTGAATATTTCTATCCTTACAACTGGCCGAGCGATAAACGTTTTCAAGGTGAAAACAAGCAAACAGAGCTATTTCATTATTTAGATGAAAATAAGAATGGTTATTTAACAAATGAGGAGTTAGGAAACATACATGTTTTATTTAATAACCCTTGTGAAGGGTGGCCGTGGTCATAATTTGAAAGCACTCGCTTTCTAAATTTATTTAATATTTTGATTCACTCACTTCTGATATTTATAAAATAAAAAAGCTTCCAATTTAGGAAGCTTTTTTATTAAGGCTGATTAAGAAACTTTATCGCCTGGTTTTGCGCCTGTATCTGGAGAAATAATGAAAATACCTTCACCATTTCCAGCAGCAAGTACCATTCCGTTTGAAATACCGAAACGCATTTTACGTGGTGCAAGGTTAGCAACCATAACGACCAGTTTGCCTTTTAAGTCTTCTGGTGCGTATTGGCTACGAATACCACTGAATACATTACGTGGTTCAGCTTCGCCAACGTCTAAAGTAAGTTGAAGTAATTTATCCGAACCTTCCACAGCACCTGCTTCAACGACCTGAGCAACACGCAAGTCAACTTTTAAGAAGTCTTCAATACCAATGATTTCTGCTTCACCCACTGCTGGAACAGGAGCCGCTTTTTTCTCGGCAGCTTTGTCCTTTTTCGCCGTCGCTTTAGTTGCTTCTGGAGCAGGAGTACCTAAAGACTCTTTAGATGCATCCACCATTGCAGCAACAGCTTTTGGATCAACACGTTGCATCAGTGGTTGGAACTGCGCAATCTCATGGCTTACAAGAATTTGTTTACGTGAATCGAAATTGAAGCTTTCAAGCTTTAAGAAACTTTGAACTTGCTCAGCCAAAGTTGGAAGAACAGGAGCTAAGTAGACCGCTAATTGACGGAATAAGTTGATACCAACCGAGCATACATCAAGAACTTGTTGTTCTTGACCTTCTTGTTTAGCAAGGGCCCAAGGTTTTTTCTCGTCAATATATTGGTTTGCACGGTCAGCTAGCGCCATAATTTCACGAATAGCCATTGAGAATTCACGTGCTTCATATGCTGTAGCGATTGAATCACCTGCATCAATAAAGCTTTGTACCAATTCAGGTTCTGCGCATTCAGCGGATAAAGTATTGTTAAAGTTACTGTTGATAAATTTAGCGCAACGGCTAGCAATATTAACGACTTTACCGACTAAGTCAGAATTTACCTTTTGAATAAAATCATCAAGGTTTAAATCAGAGTCTTCAACTTTATCTGAAAGTTTAGATGCAAAGTAGTAACGTAAATATTCTGGATTTAAATGCTGTAAATAAGTCTCTGCTTTAATAAAAGTACCGCGAGACTTAGACATTTTTTGTCCGTTCACAGTCAAGAAACCATTTACAAAAAGACCAGTTGGAGTGCGATAGTTTGCACCATCTAACATTGCAGGCCAGAACAATGCATGGAAATAAACAATGTCTTTACCAATGAAATGGTAAACGTCGTTTTGACTGTCTTTTTTCCAGAAATCATCAAAGTTTAAATCTGGACGTTTAGTTTTGATGTAATTTTCAAAACTAGACATATAACCGATCGGTGCATCTACCCAAACATAGAAGTATTTATTTGGTGCATCTGGAATTTCAAAACCAAAATATGGCGCGTCACGAGAAATATCCCAATCCGTTAAACCCGATTCAAACCATTCATCGAGTTTGTTTGCAATCGAAACAGGTAAGCGACCTTCATCACGGGTCCATTTCTGTAAATACTCAGCAAAGTTCGGTAGTTTAAAGAAATAGTGATCTGAAGATTTTTCAACTGGTGTTGCGCCGCTTAACGTTGAACGTGGGTTAAGTAACTCAGTTGCATTATAAGTTGTACCGCAAACTTCACATGAGTCGCCGTATTGGTCTTCTGACTTACATTTTGGGCATGTACCTTTAATGAAACGGTCAGACAAGAACATGCCTTTTTCTGGGTCAAATAATTGAGTTACAGGACGAACTGCAATATTTCCAGCTTCACGGTTTTTAATATAGATATCTGTTGAACGTGCTTTATTGGCATCGCTATGCGTTGAATCATAGTGATCGAAATGTACGCCGAAGCCATCAAAATCACGAATATGTTCTTTCTGAACATTCGCAATTTGCTCCTCAGGGCTAATACCGTTTGCCTCAGCACGTAGCATGATGGCAGTACCATGAGCATCATCCGCACATACATAAGTCACATCATGACCCATTGCCCGCATGGCACGAACCCAGATATCTGCCTGGATGTAACCGAGTAAATGACCCATATGAATTGGACCATTAGCATAAGGAAGGGCATTAGTGACTAAAATTTTACGCACGGATTTCATTCTCTCATTCGTATTTATAAGGTGGAAGATTTTAACTGATGAGCGAGGATAAGCAAAGATTAATAATCTTTGCCCGAGCGCAAGGCGAGAGCTAAGCTTGAGTGGTGGGATAAGCAAAGATCAATACTTTTCCCGAGCGTAAGATGAGAGCTATGCTTAAGTGGCGGGATAATAATCTTTGTTGGGGAGTCAGCAGTAGTTGCAAAAATGGGATTTTAATTGAGAAGTTGCTTCTCTTTGGAACAGATAAACAAATCAAAAAATATTTGAATCTTCCTGTATTGTCTTTGTTTCAAATTGCAGTTACGTTCAGAAAATAAGCCATAAAGATGTATAACTAATAACTTATTCAGGTAATTTTTGAATTAACTACGAGGATAACAACGATGACTACTGAAAATAAATTAGATGATTTAAAGGCAAAAGCAGCAGATGCAAAAGTGCAAGGCGAAAAAGCTTTGGATGATTTAAAGGAAAACGTAAAAGAGAAACAAGCTGCTGGTAAAGAAGCTGTTGAAGATACGATAGACGAATTAAAAGCAAAAGCGGCAGATGCAAAAGCTCAAGGTGAAAAAGCTTTGGATGATTTAAAGGAAAATGTAAAAGAGAAACAAGCTGCTGGTAAAGAGGCGGTTGAAGATAAAGCAAATGATTTGAAAGGCAGACTTGAGGATGCTCAGCATACTTTGCAAGATAAGTTCGATCATTTACGTACTGAGGCGAGCCATAAACTTGATGATGCCAAAGCTAAGGCAACTGAGCTAAAAGATGAGGCTGCAACAAAATTTGATGAGTTAAAAACTCAAGCAACGGCAAAATTTGATGAGTTGAAGAAAACGGCAACTGATAAGTTAAATAAATTGAAAAACCATGATTCTGCTGAATAAGTTTATTTAAACTAAAATCTGCACTCCTCACCTAAAAGATGAGATTGTAAGTGAGTAATTATTCATCCCAAGGTGAGCGAGTGCGGACCAATACTGTTACACTATCTCCATTAAGCTGTAATGATCTGTTTTGGAGTAAACAATATGTCTTGGCTTTCTTCATTGAAGTCTGTTTTTTCACCTGCACAAGAAGTGAAAGAAGATGAAATCCAAACCGTACTCCAAAATTATTTACTACCGTATTCAAACGATGCTTTAAAAGAGCGCATTAGTCAGCTTCAAGTTCAAGGTCGAGTATTACAACTCACCATTAATACATTTCCTGATGAAAAAGAGCACTTGCAGCAAATTCATGATGATTTGGCTGGGGCTTTGGAAAAGTGTGGTATTGAAGAACTAAACCTGCATGTAGTTCAACAGAAGCGCCCTACACAAGAAAGTTCAAATTTACCTCCTGTGCTAGATGCTTCACCTAAATCAGAACCAGATCCAAATAATCCTCCTATTCAAAAAGCAGCTCCTCAACAAAGAGACGTTCCACTTCATCCTCGCATTAAGCATGTTATTTTAGTTTCGTCAGGTAAGGGTGGCGTTGGTAAATCGACAACTACTGTCAATTTAGCGCTTGCTTTGCAAAAAATGGGGCTTAAAGTTGGAGTGTTGGATGCCGATATCTATGGCCCAAGTATTCCGACTATGCTGGGAAATGCTGGCAAAACTCCTCTTATTGAAAGTGAAAATTTTGTGCCTTTAGATGCCTATGGCATGGCGGTGTTATCGATTGGACATTTAACTGGTGATAACAACACACCTGTCGCGTGGCGTGGGCCGAAGGCAACGGGTGCTTTAATGCAATTATTTAATCAAACTCTTTGGCCTGATTTAGATGTATTGATGATTGATATGCCGCCTGGTACTGGTGATATTCAACTTACCCTTGCACAGCGTATTCCAGTGACTGGTTCAATCATTGTGACTACACCACAAAATGTTGCCTTATTAGATGCTACAAAAGGCATTGAGTTATTTAATAAAGTTGGCATTCCTGTATTAGGTGTTGTTGAGAACATGTCGACTCATATTTGTTCGAATTGTGGTCATGAAGAACAAATTTTTGGTATTGGTGGTGGGGACAAGCTCTCTGAACAGTACCACATTCCATTGTTAGGTCGTTTGCCTCTAAATGCTCAGATCCGTGAGCATGCCGATCAGGGTAAACCAAGTGTTGTAGCAATGGATGATGCAGCTGATAGTTATATTGATATTGCTAAAGTTATGTGGGAACAGATTGAAAAAATTCCTCAACGTACACGTGATGACAAGCGGATTTTTTAATTTATTAAAGCCCGACTTTAAGTCGGGTTTTTTTATTGTCTGGTTAAAATAAAAAATTAAATTACTGAATTATAATAACAAAGCTAAACTTGAAATTGGCATGTAGATTGCTACTTTACACTTTTTAAAAAGAAAGGGTAAAAAATGCAATTTAAATGTGCTTTTGGCGTGATCAGTTTATGTAGCGCCTTATTTTTAGTCGGATGCAATAATGACGATTCTTCTGTTGCACAAACACCAACCGTTCAGGAACAAAAACAGAAATTACAGCCGATTATTATTCAGGGTGCTTTGCCAGTAGAATCGGAAAGAATGGCTTCAAAATTAGAGAATAAGACTGTTGAAGAAATTGGTGGGTGGAAATTCTGGAAGGGTACCTATAACGGTTATCCAATGATTATCTCTAAAACTCGCATGGGTATGAGTAACTCAGCTGCGGCAACTGCTTTAGCTATCGAGCGTTATAAACCGATTGCGATCATTAATCAGGGAACAGCAGGTGGGCACGATCCAGATCTACACGTTTACGATATTGTTTTAGGAAAATATGCGACCAATATTGGTGCATTTAGAACCCCTAAACAGCCATTGGGTGCTGGGTCAAATTCACTCACTTGGGTTGAAGCTTTTGATGTTTTGCCAACAGATGAGTCTGATCCGGAACCGATTGCAATACGCAAATTTGAAGGTGACCAAGAGTTATTAATGGCGGCACATAAAGTCCGTTATGACAAAGGTGAGGTGGTTGAGGGAACAATTGGTTCAGCAGATGTTTGGAATAACGAACTTGATCGTATTCAATTTTTCCATCAGCGTTATGGCACTTCTGTTGAGGAAATGGAAGCAGCATCAGTTGCTCAAATCGCAAGTCAGTTGAATGTTCCGTTTTTAGGCATTCGAATCTTATCTAATAATATTACAAATAACGGAGCTTATGACCCAGGTACAGGAGAGGCTTGCCAAGAGTATGTACTCAATGTGGCCGAAGAGTATATGAAATCAAAACTACCAAAATAATAATTTAAAACTAAGCAAGAAGATTGGAGTTTTTATAAAGCCTCATTTTCTTGCTTTTTAAGACGATGTCTACTTTTCCAGTTTTTAATAACCATCCAACGCCAGAAAATTTCTGTAGACAGATATAAAATAACGGCAAATACGAAAGCTTCGACAACTAGGCCTGTCATTAAAATTTTCGCAAGACTAAAATCAATGTGCCCGTGCCCGAAATGAGTAATCCAGCGGGAAATTTGGTGCAATACACCTAGCAACATTTCTTTATTGATCATATGCACATGAAAAATATGCGCACCAAACCAAAAACCGATATATAGAATAGGAACTAGAGTAAGAGGATTACTTAGCCAAGCCAGCATTAAGCTAATGGGTAAATTGACTTCGAATAGTAAGACCGCCATCACAATAAATACACTGTGAAAAGGGATAGGCAGTAAACCAAAAAAGGTTCCGACAAAAACAGCTCGGGTAATTGATTTTCGATTGACATACCAAAGCACAGGATTCAAGGTCTTTTTACCAAAAATCCTTAGAAATTTCATATTTGAAACTTTCTCGGGTGAGGGAAGCCAAGATTGAAAAAAGTGCTTTGCCATAATCATTAAGGTAGTAGAGCGCGGTGCTCTATATAAAAAAATCAGAAA
>NZ_JRVL01000066.1:0-4827 GCF_054823985.1 Acinetobacter sp. GN11
TAGATTCTAAGCATCTATTCCAACTCATCATTTTTTAATCTTTTTTGATATTTCGCGATGTTGAGCTGCAAATTTTTGGCTTTTTGATGTTGCTGATAAAGGTGAACTGCCCCCTCTAAAACTAACACAAATACTGCACACCAAATCGGAATATAGGTGAACCATTCTTCTTGGCCAATACTCTCCCCTAAAACCAAAGATGCTAGAGCAAGCAACACAGGCTCCAAATATCCTAAAAGCCCAAACACCACTAAGGGTAAAAAGCGACTTGCCAGAATATAACTTCCTAAACCAATAGCACTTAAAATTCCAAGCCCAATAATGATCAAAGCAAGACTCGGTTGGTCTATAAATTTGCTATACGGAAGTAAACCTGTATGGGTCAAATAAATCGCAACCGGCAAAATAATGACTAAATCCCACCAGAAGCCGCCTAAATTGTCTGTTTTAATTATTTTACGTAATAAAAAGTAGGCAGAATATCCAACCGCAACCAATGCAGTTTCCCACGCGATACTTCCTAAACGCCAGATTTCATGGCCCACGCCAATGACAGCAAGAATAATTGCGACCCATTGAAATTTTGATATTTTTTCGCCATAAAGCACACTGCCAGCTAAAACTAGAACAAGTGGCAATAGAAAATATCCTAAAGATACTTGTAGACCTCGCCCATGCATAGGCCCCCATAAAAACAGCCAAAGTTGGACTGAAGTTAAAACGGAGGTTGTGATTAACAACACTAATAAAGACGGCTTAGCTAAAATACGCTGATAGATATTTTTGATATATGCTAAATCACCACTCCACCACATAAATAAGGTGAGAAATGGTATTGTTGCAATAATCCGCCATCCAAAAGTCTGTTGACTATCAAGCTGACTTAACAATTGAGTATAAAAATAAAGTACGCCAAAAGTGATAGACGCCATGACAGACAAGCTCACGCCCTTAAACATCCTCACCCTCTTAGACTTTAGTAAAAACAGCTCACCACAATACTTGATTTATCCACTATAAAAAAGAAAAAACCATGTAAAAACATGGTTTTTTATTAATCAGACATCTACAGTTATTCTTTATGTTCTGTGCGGATAATATCGCGAATATCAAAACCTAATGTTTTTGCATAATTTAGATATTCATCAACCACTTCTTGTTCAGGATGAGGTGTTCTTGATAATACCCAAAGATATTTACGAGAAGGTTCTCCTACTAAAACAGTTTGATAGTCTTCATCTATTTTTAAAATCCAATAATCTCCACGAATAACTGGAATCCATCTCACAGCTTCCGGTAAGAAACTCACTTTCAATTTTGTGTTATATGGCGGATTTACGACAAAGGCTTCACCAATAGATTGCTGTAATTGTTTTCTATTGTCAAAGCAGCGATTATCTACAACCACATTTCCATTTTCATTTAAGGTGTAAGTTGCGGATACGTTATAAGCACATTTTTTTTGGAAAAATATTGGCTTACGGGCGACTTCATACCAGACACCTAAATATCGGTCCAGTTCAACTTTATAAACGGTTTGCAAAGGTTTCGGCTGAGCATAGACATACGTTCCAACAGCTAAACCAGCCAAAACGATGCCGCCCAACGCAATTTTAGCCAAACGCCAACTGGCTTGCGGAACATTATTTCGAAATGCCATTGTTGCCCTCAACGATTAGTTGTGAATACAAAAGAACTCAAACACCTACAGTAGCTTGTTTTTTAAACACATTATGTAGCGTTATGTATTCGTTTATTGCAACATCTGCGCTTTTAATCGAATGATTTCATCACGTATCCGCGCTGCTTGCTCGAACTGTAAATCTTTCGAGGCCTTTAACATATCTTTTTCAAGCTTAGTAATATGTTTACTAAACAATTTTGGATCTGAAAGAATATGTCTTTCGTCGGCACTCAATGCTTGTGCTTGTTCAAGTACTTTTTCATCAATCTCGTCATCTGAAAGCACCTCACCCGAGTCAATTTCTTTGATAACCTGACGAACGGCACTACGTGGCGTAATACCATGCAGCTCATTAAATTCAATTTGTTTGGCTCTACGGCGATCAGTCTCATCTATTGCTTTTCGCATAGAATCGGTAATTCGGTCAGCATATAAAATTGCTTTACCTTTTACATTACGCGCAGCACGACCAATCGTCTGAATGAGTGAACGTTCCGAACGTAGAAAGCCCTCTTTATCTGCATCTAAAATCGCAACCAAAGAAACTTCCGGCATATCCAGACCTTCACGTAACAGGTTAATACCGACTAAAACATCAAATACACCGGTACGTAGTTCATGAATAATTTTAACGCGTTCAACCGTATCAATATCTGAGTGGAGATAAGCCACCTTAACGCCATATTCTTTCAAATAAGAAGTCAGATCTTCTGCCATACGCTTTGTTAAAGTGGTAATTAATACCCTTTCATTCAAGTTTTTACGAATATTAATTTCAGAAAGAACATCATCTACTTGGGTTAAGACAGGTCGAATCTCAATTTCAGGATCGATTAGACCTGTTGGACGTACCACCTGTTCAACGATTTGATCTGACTTTTCTAATTCATATTTAGCAGGTGTTGCACTTACAAAAATGGTAGTCGGTACAATACGCTCCCACTCTTCAAATTTCATAGGGCGGTTATCAAGCGCACTTGGCAAACGGAATCCATAATTCACTAAGTTTTCTTTACGTGACCGGTCACCTTTATACATCGCTCCAATTTGAGGAACAGTAACGTGTGATTCATCAATAATGAGCAAAGCATCTTCTGGAATATAGTCGAATAAAGTCGGCGGCGCTTCACCAGACGGACGTCCTGACAAATGACGCGAATAGTTTTCGATACCATTGGTATAACCCAACTGTTGCATCATTTCCAGATCGTAACGTGTCCGTTGTTCAATACGCTGTGCCTCAAGCAATTTGTCATGTTCACGGAAGAATTTGAGCTGATCTTGTAATTCATCTTTAATTGTATCGATGGCACGGGTTAAATGATCTTTTGGTGTCACATAGTGGCTTTTCGGATAAATCGTTATCCGAGAAACTTTACGAACCATTTTCCCAGTTAGCGGGTCAAACCAACGGATTGAATCGACCTCATCATCAAATAGTTCAATGCGAATTGCATGTTGATCAGATTCTGCTGGGAAAATATCAATAATTTCGCCACGAATTCGATAAGTACCACGTAAAAATTCAAGTTCATTACGCGTATATTGCATTTCAACCAATCGGCGGATGATTTCATCGCGGCTTACTCGGTCGCCTTCAACCACATGCAGCAACATTTGCATATAAGCATTCGGGTCACCCAAACCATAAATTGCAGAAACCGATGCCACAATAATTGCATCACGACGTTCTAACAAAGCTCGTGTTGCAGATAATCGCATCTGATCAATGTGATCATTAATGGCTGAATCTTTTTCAATAAACGTATCCGACGATGGAACGTAAGCCTCTGGCTGGTAGTAATCGTAATAACTTACAAAATATTCAACTGCATTATTGGGGAAGAAAGATTTAAATTCACCATAAAGTTGGGCAGCCAAAGTTTTGTTATGGGCCATTACAATTGTAGGTCGCTGTGTTTGAGCGATTACATTTGCCATGGTATAGGTCTTACCTGAGCCAGTTACCCCTAGCAATAACTGATTACGAAAACCATGCTCGATACCATTGACCAGCTTTTCAATTGCCTGTGGCTGATCACCTGCTGGCTGATAATGAGTGACCAAATCAAAAGGTTGATTTTCGTTCAAAGTTATCTCTCTTTATGAAAAAATTGAATTTAACGACTCCCTCATTAATGGGGATTTTTATCTTAATTTAAAGTGCAAATTGAGTTGGAAATTCAATGTCAAAGATTAAGCATCTTAATACTTGACCAATACCATAATCAGTTGCAACATGAAGCTATCCATTAAATAAAAAGCATAACCATGACCTACCAATATCATGATGAAAGTATTGTAACCGAACTTCCCGAAGATACAGTTTTTGTGTTTGGAAGTAACCTTGCTGGACAGCACGGTAGCGGTGCAGCACGCGTTGCCAGTCAACACTTCGGAGCAGTTGAAGGTGTAGGTCGCGGCTGGGCTGGTCAAAGCTTTGCCATTCCCACCTTAAATGAACATATTCAACAAATGCCTCTTTCACAAATTGAGCACTATGTTGAAGATTTTAAAATATATGCAAAAAATCATCCTAAAATGAAATATTTTGTCACGGCTTTAGGTTGTGGCATCGCAGGTTATAAAGTTTCTGAAATTGCTCCACTGTTTAAAGATATTCATCACAACGTTATCTTTCCAGAATCTTTTAAGCCTTATGTTGAAGATAATGCAGTTTCTCAATTTCCGACATTAACTCAGAAAATGGTAAAAAGTTTCATTAATGATGAAGTTATTTTTTACTTTAATCATGGAAGTGAATCTTTTGAAGAAGCCTTAGATAAAACAGATTTATCAAGTGCCGAAAAAGCCATTGCTCTCATTGTTTTAAATGAAGAACTGTACCCTCGCGATCGTTATGGACGAGGCCGTGATCATGAACTTAGTGATATTTTAGGTAAGCTCAATGGTAAAATTTTCGACCTGCACGGAAACTCTGAGGGTGCCATGATTTTTGTGAGCGCTGTCGTTGCACTCATGGAACTTTATGATTTTGACGAGCAAGACTTTATCAAGTTATGGCGTGGTGAAAAGAATATTGATCACCCTATTAATCGTTAATTTCTCTAATAAACTTATGAGCTAAGCAGATAATATCTGCTTTCTCATTATTTTATTTTTACTTACATTTAATTTTCTTA
>NZ_JRVL01000067.1:0-28009 GCF_054823985.1 Acinetobacter sp. GN11
TCGCCTATAAATCCATTATGCAATGTAATTAATGTTAATACTTATGTTTTTTTATTAAAAGAAATGACTCCTCAATTCATTTTAATGTTAGAAGATTAATTGTTGAACAAAATATATTGAGAAGGCTAATATGAACAGTCAAAGTACAATATCTGATAGGAGAGAAGAAAATACATATTTTGTTACACCAGATGACATTATAGACACCTTATCTTTAGATAAAAATTACTGCTTATTTTTGGATATTGATGGGACGTTAGCACCATTCCAAATTAATCCTGAGCAAAGTTTTATTCCAAACACCACATTAGAAACTATAAAAAAAATTATTAAATTAAATATACCTGTTATTGCTGTAACAGGTCGAGATGTAGATACAGCTTACAAGCTATTACAGCCTATTGAGATTCCTGTTGCTGGCTTGCATGGTTTAGATATTTATTTTGGTTCAGATCATTATATTCGACCAGATTTAAGTTCAATTAATTTTAAAAATTTAAAACAAGATATTATGAAATCTTGTGAGAAATATCCTGAATTATTAGTTGAGGATAAAGGATATTCTATTGCTTTACATTATCGTAAAAATCCTGAATTAGAAAATCATGCTATTAATATTATGCATCAGATTATTCCTAATTATCCACAATTAAAAATAAATAATGGAAAATTTGTTGTCGAGTTAATTCCAAACCAAGCTGATAAAGGTAAAGCAATTCAAACCATATTAAATCATCTTAATATATCTTCAGCTCACCCTATTTTTATAGGTGATGATTTAACAGATGAATCTGGTTTTATTTGTATTAATCAGAAATTTGGAACTTCAATTAAAGTAGGTTCTGGTGAAACACAAGCTCAATATAGATTAAAAGATATAGATACCGTCACAAACTTTCTTCTTTTATTTCAAAACAGAATAAAAAGCTTATATGTCAAAAATAGTCAAAATCAGAATGGAGAAAAAATATGTCTAAGTTAATTGTATTATCGAATCGAATAAGTATGCCTTCAGGTAAAGCTTCGGCCGGTGGTCTTGCTGTAGCTGTACAAGATGCATTGAATGATAGCAATGGTATTTGGTTAGGCTGGAATGGTCAGCAAATTACCGATAGCGAAGCACCAGAATTCGAACAAGCCTATTCTGCGGGAATTGACTACATTACCTGCCCTCTTACTCATCAACAATACGCGCAATATTATTGTGGCTTTGCCAACAAAGTTCTCTGGCCAGCAATGCATGCTCGAGAAGATCTGATTGAATATGATGCACAAGAATATAGTACCTATCAAAAGGTCAATCGCTTATTCGCTGAAAAATTAAAACAGCTTGCTCAGCCTGAAGATATGATCTGGGTACACGATTATCATTTTTTTAGTGTTGCCCGCTACTGCCGTGAGTTAGGCATGCAAAATAAAATTGGTTTCTTTCTACATATCCCTTTTGCTAGCCTTAATATCTGGCGCAAAATTCCCGTGGCCCACGAATTAATTCAAGACTTAAGCCAATACGACGTCATTGGTTTACAAACTCAGATCGATCAAAATGCATGCATGCAAACTTGTCTAAGTTTGCTCGAAGCTCAGAAAATTCGCCGCGATAGTATTAGCTACAAAAAACGTCAAATACTTATTAAATCTTACCCAATTGGCGTTCAACCAGAAATTATTCAAAAACAAGCACAACAAGATTTATTAAGCCCTTGTGTATTTAATTTTGAAGAAATACCTCGTCAAAAAACAATCATTGGAGTTGACCGAATTGATTATTCAAAAGGTTTACTTGAGCGTTTTAATGCATTTGCAACCTTTTTAGAAACCAACCCTGAATATCATGGTTTAGTTCGACATCTGCAAGTTGCAACGCCATCACGTACGGATATTGCAGCTTATCAACGCTTATACGAACGTTTTAAAACTAAATTGGAACTGATTAATGAAGAGTTTGCACATGAAGACTGGAGACCTGTAGATTGTTGTTATGATCCAGTTCAACACCATAATCTCATGCATATTTATCGTCACTCTGATATTTGCTGGATCAGTTCATTACGCGATGGTATGAACCTAGTCGCTAAAGAATATATTGCAGCCCAAGACCCAGAAAACCCGGGTGTGCTCATTTTATCTAAATATGCGGGTGCTGCTGAGCAGATGTCTCAAGCCTTGATTGTTGATCCGCAAGATAGAGTGGCAATGATAGATACTTTAAAAATGGCTTTAGAGATGTCTAAAGCTGAGCGTATTAATCGTTATCAACAATTGATAGAGGGTTTATCAGCATCTGATCTTACTCATTGGAGAAACGATTTTTTAGATGATTTGGAAAAAACACCAACTTTACTGATGAAACCTCAGCGCTTATTACAAGATAATTATCAATCTATCTATCAGGTTTTATAAATCTAAAGAACATCGAGAAATTAAATTCTCGATGTTCTTTAGATTGTTTCTATTATTTATAAATTAATTCGCCTTTGCGAGTGTAAAGCGATTAAGTAAAGCAATAATAAATAGCAATACAGCCACACCTGTTAAAACTGTACTTAAACCAGTCCATTCACCAATTAAACCAATTAAAGCTGGCCCACTTAAGGAACCTGTATAGGCAATCGTTGATACTAAAGAAAGTGCCGCTGCTTTAGGCATATCGTTTTGTCGACCTACGCGAGAAAACATAACGGGCACAATATTGGAACAGCCTAATCCTAAAAGTGCATAGCCTAATACAACCACTTGCCATACGGGTGCGGTCACAATAACAGCCATACCAATTGCTGCACCAATGGCACTATAAGTTACAACATTTTTTTCACCCCATTGCTTTAGCAAGATATGGCCCGTAAAACGTCCAGTCGTCATGCTCAGAGCAAAAAAGGTATAAGCAAGACCAGCAAAGGCTGGATTAAGCTGATACTTACTTGTTAAATAAATACCACCCCAATCCATTGCCGCACCTTCTGATAAAAAGGCAATAAAACACATCATGCCAATAAGCAGAATAATGCCGTTAGGTCGATAGAGTTTTTTAGGTATATTCGCTTCTTGATGTGGCTTTTCATCCTGTTCAAAAGACGTTAAACAAGGAGGAATAGCAACTGCACCAATGACAAGCAAAATCATGACAACTGATAAAGTACTCATTAATGGCGAAAGACCTACTGCCAATAATGCAGTCACAAGCATAGCGCCTGTTAAGCCACCAAGGCTGCACATTCCATGAAAACTAGACATGAGCGCTCGCAAGCTATGTTTTTCGACAACCACTGCCTGTAAATTAATAGCTACTCCAAGACATCCTGCTGCCGACCCGAACACAAATAATGCTACAGCCATCATCACGATGCTGCTCCACATCGTGAGACTTGGTAATAACACCATTAACAGCATCAATGCCAACCCAATTAATGGACGACATCCCCAGCGCTTGACTAAAGCACCAGTTGCAGGCATCGCAATCATTGAGCCAATCCCCATACAAAGCAAAAGCAAACCAAAATCGGCATGATTGAGGTTTAGGCGCTGCTGCGCAAAAGGAATCAGAGGTGCCCAAGCCGCGGTCGCAAAACCTAAGCTAAAAAAGCTGAGTCGTGTTGCAAGACGCTGTATGCCTAAGAGAGTAGCTGTATCTAAAACAGCAGGTTTGGTAAATAACATATTTCGCGAACTCACCATAAAATCATTGGCGATCCATACCAACCGATTTTCCATAGAAAAACCCTTGCCTCATTAGATTTCTAGGCAAGGGTTTTGTTGGCGAAATTATATCCAATTTCATAAAAAAAACAGGGGGTGTGATACAATTTTTCTGACTTTTTTGTAACTACCAAAGCCTTATATACTAAGGCTTTGAATATATTAAATTTGAGAAAAATACTTTTTTATTTCTATTTTATTAAAGCTAAAAATCAGGCGATAAAAAACCCAGCATCAGCTGGGTTTTTTATTAAATTTGAGATTGAATATAGTTTTGTAAGCCAATCAACTCAATTAAACGTAATTGCTTTTCTAACCAGTAGGTATGGTCTTCTTCAGTATCAGATAATTGTTGACGTAACATATCACGGCTAATGTAATCGCCTTTCTCTTCACAGAGTTTGATACCTGTCGCTAATTTTTCACGAACATGATATTCAAGTGCTAAATCTGCTTTTAAACAAGAAACAACGTCTGTACCAACATTGATATCTTCACGATGCATGTTTGGTTTAGCACCTAAAAACAATACACGGCGAATGATCGCATCAGCATGAGAAGCTTCTTCTTGCATCTCATGATCAATACGTTCATAAATTTTATTTAAACCCCAATCTTCATACATACGAGAATGGATTAAATATTGATCACGGGCAGCCAATTCTCCGCCAATGAGCATATTTAAATAGTCTATGACTTCTGGATTGCCACGCATAATAAATCTCCTATCGTATGAAAACTATTATGGGCAATCTTAAAAATGATTGCAAAGTAAAAAATAGTTAAGTTTATGATTTTTATAAAATTAAAATGAGAAACATACGCATTTGCAGTTTAAGTTAATTAAATTTTCTCTGCAAAAAGAAACGCTTGTCTGATTTATAAGTTCAAACAAGCGTTAAAATATAACTAAAACCATCAATTTATAAATTTGTAACTAAAATCAATGGTTCTTATTTCGGTAGGGTTATTCGCTTAAGGTCTGCCCATAGCTCGCCATAAGTGATAAGAAATCAGTCTCATTCATAACAACAATACCTAGTTTTGCTGCTTTTTCTAGTTTCGAACCAGCCTTTTCACCCGCAACAACACATTTAGTTTTGCTCGACACGCTACCGCTTACACGTGCACCTAATGCTTGTAGCATCTGAGTCGCTTGATCACGAGTCATTTGCTCTAATGTGCCTGTTAAGACCCAACTTTCGCCATTTAATGGCTGACGCGTTGGAGCTGTTGGTGCATCCCAATAAATGCCTGCTGCAATTAAACGATCAAGCACTTCAATGTTGTGCGGTGCCAAGAAAAAGTCAGCAATCCATTCTGCGGTAATATCACCGACATCTGGGGTTTTCTTTAAAGCTTCAACATCAGCAGCTTTAAGCGCTTCTAAAGTTTGGAAAGTATTGGCTAACATTCTGGCAGTAGTTTCACCTACCCCACGAATTCCTAAAGCATAGATAAAACGTGCAAGCGTTGTCTTCTTACTGGCCTCAATGGCATCAATCAGGTTTTGTACCGATTTCTCGCCCATTTTTTCGATGCCGAGTAAAGTTTCTCGGTGCTCATGTAAATGATAGATATCGGCAACATCTTTAAGTAAATCGAGGTGTAATAAAGACTCTACCCAACGATCGCCCAAACCTTCAATATCGAGAGCTTTACGTGACACAAAGTGGCGAATGGCTTCAATTCGCTGAGCAGCACAGTAAAGACCACCAGAACAACGTGCTAAAGCTTCTCCTTCAGGCATTACAACTGGTGAAGCACAAACAGGACAGCTTTCAGGTAAATGTACAATTTCAGCGTCAGGTGAACGGAACTCTGGCCAAACTTTTTCTACTTTAGGAATAACATCGCCTGTACGATACACACTAACCGTATCGCCAACACGCACATCAAGACGATGGATTTCACCAATGTTGTGTAAAGTTACATTGGAAACTGTTACTCCCCCTACAAATACGGGGTTTAAACGTGCTACAGGCGTTAAAGTCCCTGTACGCCCTACTTGCCAATCAATCTGATCAACCGTAGTTAGTGCAGCTTGTGCAGGGAATTTATAGGCCGTTGCCCAACGTGGCTCACGACTTAAGAAACCAAGTTGTTGTTGCTGTTTTAAGTCATCAACCTTTACGACCATTCCATCAATTTCAACTTGTAGATCTGGACGTTCTTGTTGGATTTGCTCATAACGCTGCTGTACTTCTTGAATTGAATTACATAGATATTGACGCTCAGCAATTTCAAATCCAAGTTGTGTGAGCCATTGTAGGCTGTCATGCATAGTCGTTAAGCTATGATTTGGTTCACACTGGGCAATACCATACGCATAAAACGCTAAAGGTCTACTAGCAGCAATATTCGGGTCGAGCTGTCTTAAACTACCAGCTGCGGCATTACGCGGGTTCGCAAACGTTTTATCACCTTTTGCTTCCTGATCAGCATTAAGTTTTTCAAAGCCAGACTTTGGCATGAGTACTTCACCGCGTACTTCAAGCAAACGTGGAATTTCAAAATGATCTGAATGTAACACTTTAGGCAAGTTGCGAATCGTTTTAACATTTTGGGTAATGTCTTCTCCGGTTTCGCCGTCACCACGTGTAACACCACGTGTTAACACACCGTTTTCATACCAAAGCGAAATCGCAAGACCATCAAGTTTTAGTTCTACTTCGTATTGTACTTTTTGATTAGGTAAACGCTCTTCAACACGACGTGCAAACGCAAACAAGTCTTCCTGATTAAAAACATTCCCCAAAGAAAGCATCGGGACGACATGAGTCACACTTTGAAATTTAGAGAGTGCTTGTCCGCCTACTTTTGTTGTTGGAGAGTCTGGTTGAACCTGATCAGGATATTGCTCTTCTAAAGCTTTTAACTGGTGAAATAAATGATCATATTCACTGTCCGAGATTGTCGGCTGATCCATCACATAATAGGCATGGTTATGCTTTGCAATCAGTTGAATAAGCTGACGCATCTGTTCGGTCACGGAAGTTGTTGCCATTATGTTATTCACCATAAAAAAGGGTGGAAATTTCTCCACCCTGAGCTGCGACTAGATATATTGCAATTATCGCAACGAACGTAAAAAATTAAAACTAGGCGGTCGCATGTGCCGGACGATAATCAATCACATGATGACGCCAGTGCTCTTTTAACTGTGGTGTAAATTCAAGATTATTTTCATCATAAACTTTGCCATCAATTTCACGAGCAATTAAACCGGCAATACTTGCCATCATGTCAAAACCAGTCACAGCTTTACTGTTTGGAAGCGCAAGGAAAAATGCCAACCCTTGAACTTGTTCACTAGATAAGGTTTCAAGATCAAACCCAGCTGGTCCATTGTCTGTCATACGGAGTACTGAAAACATTAGTACGCTCGGTTCATCCGTATTTTCATATCGATGGAAACATGACATTTCGCCATAACGTAAACCGTATTTTAATAATACTTTAAGTGCTTTATCGCCAGACAACGCGCGACGCGGATTCGGAAAGACATTTAATGCAATGATCTGTTCAGCCACTGCTAATGCACTTTCATCATCATAACGTTGCTGTTCATGCAAATGTACATCCAGAATATTACTCTCACCTTCAAATTCAGCAATTTCGGCAGTTTCAATATTTGGGTTCAAACTCAACTCAGGCTCAGTTTTTTCACTTTCAGATTTTAAGTTTTCTTCTGATAAAGCTTCAGCTTCTGATTTAACAGAAACGGTATTAACTAACTCAACTGAACTATCCGTGTTAATGGTAGAGCTTTTTAGAGTTTCTTCAGATTTAATTTCATCTGAAGATTTTTCAACAACTGGTTGAGTTGGTTCGGCTGAAATTGATTTAGCGGGTTCTACAGCCAGAGTTTCTGTTTGTTTTGTTTCACTGGCTTGTACCGATGTAGATTCATTTAACGTCGGCTCTACTCGCTCTGCGCTAGTCGCCGATACACGCTCGGCTTCAGCTTGCTCAAGCTGATCTCGCACATGTCTAGGTATAACTGGTTGATTACTATCAGGATTAATATGCAAATCACTATCTAATGAAGGTTCGGCATGGTTTGACTTTTTTAAAATCATTTTTAAGCCAATTAGCATAATAACAATGGCGACAACGATGCCAATAATCGTATTGATTTCCATTCTATGACTCCGAAACTAACCCGTATTCTTTTGCCTGTTCTAAATCGACAGTGACTAATTTTGATGTACCCGGTTCAGGCATGGTCACACCCAACAAATCAGTTGCCATGGTCATTGCCAGCTTATTATGTGTAATGTAAATGAATTGTACATGTTCAGAAAGCTCTTTTACCAAATTACAATATCTCTGAACATTCGCATCATCAAGTGGTGCGTCCACTTCATCTAACACACAGAACGGTGCCGGATTTAATCTAAAAATCGCAAATACTAATGCTAACGCTGTTAAAGCCTTTTCTCCACCAGAAAGTAATGCTAGAGAACTATTTTTCTTACCCGGTGGTCTTGCCATCAGTTTAACACCAGATTGCCAGTCATCTTCAAGGCTTAAACTCGCTTCACCACCATTAAAGACCTTTGGAAACAGATTTTGCAACTCTTGATTAATCTGATCAAACGTTGTCATAAACAACTTACGGGTTTCCTGATCAATGCTTTTCATCGCATCTTTTAGTTGAGTTACCGTATTTTCCAAATCTTGGATCTGGTGACTCAACTCATCAAAACGCTGAGAAACCTCTTCAAACTCTTGTGAAGCCGCCAAGTTAACCGCACCGATTTTTTCAAACTGTTTCTGTACTTTTTCCAGTTTTTGCTGGTGCTCGGTTAAATCGATTTGTAAGCCTTTTTGGATTTCGGCATTTAGCTCTTTAAGCTGTTCTTGGTAATGTTCACGATCTGACTTAGCTGCTTGCCATGCCAAACGCTTCTCTTCAAGTTGTTCTCTGAGCTGTTCATCTTTTTGTTGATATTGATGACGCTGATCTGTCAGGGTTTGTTGTTTTTCCTGCACACTATTAAGTTCAAGCTGCCATTCATTCCAGTTCTTTTGCAACTTTTCAGTTTGGGCAAATTGTTGCTGAAATTCTGACTCAAGATTTGGTAACTCTAATTGAATAGGGTCAACAAATTTTTTCGCTTGTTCCATTTGAGCATTAATTTGCTGATATTGACTCTGCAAGAACGAAATATCTTTTTCAAGTAATTCGATCTGTTGGGTTGTTTGCGTGCTATTACGGCGTAAAATTTCACGTTCTTGTTGCTGATGTTGCAAAGCTTGTTGCTGTTCTTCTAGCTGCTCTGTTAACTCTTCTACCCGAAATTGCAAAGTTTTATAATCAGGTAAAATGGTTTCAAGTTTGATTGCTAGAACATGCAAATCAATTTCCAGATCATCTTTTTGCATTGCATCTTCTTCAAGCTGCATGTCTAACTGAGCTAACTGATCTTTCAATTGCTGTTTTTGCAGTAAAAATGCTTGTGCTGCGGTTTGCTGTTTAGCAATTTGCACATCAAGCTGTTGTAAGTCTTTTTGTTTTTGTTTAACAACTTGCTGTTTCTGCTGCAAATCAGACTGCAACTGCCCCAACTCATCTTTTTGCTGAACTAAAATTTGATCTAATGCTTGTAATTCAGGTTGTTGCTTTTCAAGGACTTGTTCAATTTCATCTAGACGAATGCGATGGTTCAGCATACCTTGTGCACTTTGACTTTCGTCATCGTACATAAGAGCAATCACCCAATCCTGCCCGACATGATAACCATCTAAAGTCAAAATAGACTGACCATGTTGTAGTTGTTTTTGCTTATTTAAAGCAGTAGTCAAATCTTGTGCAATCGCTACATTCGAAAAGATTGATAGTTGTGGTGAAGCAATCCAATCATTTAAACAAGCTAAATTACCTTTAAATTGACTTGTTTGCTCTGAAGGTTTTAACTGGCGAGCAACGCCTTCTTGAAAAGTTTGTTCCGTCTCAAGAATATGAGCTTGTAACCATTTCGCTAAAAACTTTTCAACAATCTGCGCATATGGTTTGCCTTGCTCTGTTAACTGTAGAGCCTGCATTAAACGTAATGTATCTTGATGTTGCTTTGGGCTTTGCTTAGCAACAAGCTGACTTAAGTTTTTCTGCTCTGATAATAAAACTTGTATTTCTGTTTTCAGGGTTTGCTGTTGATTTTTACTTGATTGATGTTGCTGTTGAGATTGCTCTAAACGTAGCAATTGTTGCTCAATTTCAGTTTCAAGCGTCGTGATTTCACGACAAAGCTGTTGTTGCTGTTGCTCAAATTCGCCCTGCTCATCTTCATGAACATGCGATTGAATCTGACTTGCTTGATGTTGCAACGTTTCTTTTTGCTGTTCAATGCGTTGAACATTTTTGCCTAATTGCTCAATTTGGGCAGACATCTGCATTTTTTGCTGCTGTTGTTTTTCAACCTGAGCTTTTACTTGTTCAAATTGTTGCTGTGCTTGTTTTTGCTGAGATTGTAAATCAGCAAAGTTTTGTTCAGCTTCCGTTGCAGTATGCTCAATTCCAGTTAATGATTCAGTTTGTTCATCTAACTGATTATTCAGTGTTTCAAGTTGGAATTCAGAAAGCTTTAAACGTTCTTTAGTTTGGAATTTTTGCTGTTCTAACTGAACCAGAGTCATACTATTTTGCTGGTATAAACTCTGTTTTTGTTCCAGAGTCATTTTCAGTTCAGATAGTTTTTTCTCAGCTTGTTGCCACTCTTGTTGTAGTGGTGAAGATTGCTGAATAAGTCGCTGAAATAAAGCACTGGTTGCTTCTAAATCATGTTCAATCGTACTTAACTCTGAGCGAACCAATTTAAAATTTTCACCCAGTTCATTCATTTGAACTGTATATTCTTCTTGTAAGCGTACGCTTTTATCTGCCTGAAAAGACAAAATTTCAATTTTCAGGGTACGAATCTGACCTTCTAAAGTTTTATATTGAACTGCCGCTTCGGATTGACGTTTAAGCGTCTTCAGCTGCGATTTTAACTCTAGGGCAATATCTTCTAAACGTGAAAGGTTTTGCTCAGTATGTTCAAGATGTTGTAAAGTTTCGCGTCGGCGAGCTTGATAGCGTGAGACACCTGCTGCCTCTTCAATAAAGATACGCATTTCTTCAGGCTTAGCATCAACCAGACGGTTAATCATGCCTTGTTCAATCACTGCATATGAACGCGGTCCTAACCCTGTTCCTAAGAAAATATCGGTGATATCACGACGGCGGCAACGTGTGCCATTTAAGAAATATTCGGATTTACCTTCACGGGTGACCTGACGACGAACGGCGAGCTCATTATAGGCATTATAAGACCCGCCCAATTTGCCATAGGTATTATCAAAACGTAGTTCAACACTCGCTACACCCACTGGCTTACGCTTAGAGGTTCCTGTAAAAATAACATCTTGCATGCTACCACCACGTAGTTGACGAGCATTTGATTCACCCATCACCCAACGAATGGCATCAATTACATTTGATTTGCCACAACCATTTGGACCAACCACTGCTGTGCGGTTAGCCTTGAAATTTAAAGTTGTACTATCTGCAAAAGATTTAAAGCCTGAAAGTTTTAAACTGCTTAAACGCATAATGCCCTAACTAGCGGCGTGAGCGTCTTGCCCAGGCCAATTCAATCTGTTTCATTCGTGTCAGCGATTCCAACACAAGGTTACGTAAGTGTCGACAAAAATCTTCCATAAATAAAGCGGCTTGTTGTGATTTTCGGATCAAAATTGCATCAGTCACGAGTTTAAATAATTCAAATGCTTCTTGTAGTTCCCGCTTTGAGGTATTTAAGGTCAAAAAATAACTACGACGTAGTGAAGGTAGTAACTCTTTATAAAACTTCATTAGGTAAGGATTACCCACCATATCTTGCTGTTCAGCGAGATATTGAAAAACACCATCATAAAATTTTTCGATATCACCTGCTTTTACATGCTCAAGTAATTGTTCTAATAAGAGCTGCAATTGATCTGCTTCATGTGCGCGCCATGTTTCACTGATGCGTTGAACAATATGCCCCAATAACATCACGTTTGTATCAAACAGTGCTTTAACCTGCTGTGCAGACATTTCTGAAACGATTGCCCCGCGGCGTGGAAATATCTCAATTAAATGAGTACGCTCTAATAATAACAATGCTTCACGAACTGACCCTCGGCTCACATCAAGCTCTTTGGCAATACGTAATTCTTGAATACGCTCGCCTTCAACCAGCTCACCACTAATGATCTGTTCGCTAATATATTTGACAATTTGCTCAGAAAGACTTTCTGTCTCTTCGAGATTCATAAATCACCCGCTACTTTTTATATGCATTAATCCATGCTTTTCTTTCGCATCCTTGTTTTTAACTGATCGTACCGATTAAAAACTATGTCATTGTCTGACAATTTTATTGCATTTTAAGCCAACCCATTTAAAAACAACACCAAAATCTGATGAATAAAAGCCCCGAATGTTCTTCTTTTATTGAATAAAAAAAGCTCGAATTTCTAAAAACTCAAGCTCTTAAATCATAATTCTAGCAAGATGAATATTTTATTATTTAATGCATAATCCCTTTATAAATAAAGTAACTACCCACCACAACCAACAAACAGGCAAAGCATTTTTTTAACATTTGTGGTGACAATGCATGAGCAACTTTTGCGCCAAACTTTGCTGTAACAAAACTCATGACACTAATGCCAATAAACGCATAGATGTGCACATAACCAATCGTGTTAGGTACAGAGATATGTTCTTTTGCACCAAACCACATAAAGCCAATTGCACCCGCAACAGCAATGGGTAAACCACAAGCGGCAGAAGTCGCGACTGCTTTTTGCATGACCACGCCATGACGGTTTAAATACGGAACAGTTAAGCTACCGCCCCCAATACCAAAAATTGCAGAGGCAACACCAATGCCACCACCCGCCATAAATTGCATAGGTGTTGAAGGAAGCTGACGTGTTGGGTCAACAACTACATTTGCCCCTTTAAACATACGATAGGCCATCACAACCGCAAAAACACCAATAAGGAGCTGTAAATGCTGACCAGACATCAAATCGGCAATACCCGCTCCTAAAAATGAACCAATCACCAGTCCAGGTGCTAAATTACGAAAAACAGGCCAAAGAACCGCACCCTTTTTATGATGGGCAGAAACTGAACTAAACGATGTCACAATAATGGTTGCAAGCGATGTTCCGACTGCAATATGCATGATTACCGCTGGGTCATAGTGCAACTGGGTAAAAACCACATAGAGGATTGGTACAATAATTAGTCCACCACCAACTCCAAACAATCCGGCAGTAAAACCAGCAATTGCGCCAATGAGTAAATATATGATTAACTCCATAAATGTTTTACCACTCTGCTCATATTCAACATGGATTTAGAGACTCGCCAACTACAACAACTTTTAAGCGCAAAAAACCAGCTTCCAGAAGTGGTTTTATTAAAAGCAACCACAACTTCGACCAATGATGATATTCGTGAAATTGCCCAAAAAGGCATTACAACGGGCTTGGTTTGCAGTGCTCAACAAACGCAAGGGCGAGGTCAACATCAACGGCAATGGATTTCACCTGAAGGAAACATTTATTTAAGCACATTGGTGCAAACTCGAACACCCTTAGATGGTCGCTTAGCACTTGAAGTTGCTCTGAATATTTTGCAAATTCCGCAGTTACAAGCTCTGAATCTACAAGTGAAATGGCCAAATGATTTATACAGTGCTCATGGCAAATGGGGTGGAATTTTGGTCGAACCGCTTTCCCAGCATCAAGCTATTGTGGGCGTAGGCATTAATTTAAAAACACCACCAGTGACTGATAGTGATCAACCGATTACCTCGCTAGAGGATTTAGGCCTAGAACAAATGAGTCGTCTTGAACTCATTTCAGAGCTTTATGTTGCAATTCAAAATGCAGCTCGCTGGTTTGATCATGGTTGCTACAACTTGGCTGGACGTTTTAATCACCATGCTGCATGGCTTAATCAGTTGGTGCAGTTCGAACATAGTCAGGGATTGGTACATGGTCGTTTTGTTGGAATTTCCAATGAAGGTGCTGTAATTCTTGAGACTCCTGAACCTCAGCAATTTTATCAAGGTCGCTTAAGACCACAAATGAATCAATAAACAGGTGTTCTTCCATGAAAAGTTTATGGCTTGATATCGGGAACACCCGTTTAAAGTATTGGATTACTGAAAACCAGCAGATTATTGAACATACAGCTGAGCTACATTTACAGTCCCCTGCCGATTTATTATTGGGTTTAATTCAACACTTTAAACATCAAGGTCTGCATCGCATTGGGATTTCTTCAGTTCTCGATACTGAAAACAACCAACGTATTCAGCAGATTTTAAAATGGCTCGAAATTCCTGTTGTTTTTGCCAAAGTGCATGCTGAATATGCTGAATTAAAGTGCGGCTATGAAGTTCCAAGTCAGCTCGGGATTGACCGTTGGTTACAAGTACTCGCTGTAGCTCAAGTAGATGAAAACTATTGTATTATTGGATGTGGAACAGCCTTAACGATTGATTTAACGCAAGGTAAACAGCATTTAGGAGGTTACATCCTTCCTAATTTGTATTTGCAGCGCGATGCGCTTATTCAAAATACAAAGGGCATCAAAATTCCAGACTCAGCTTTTGATAATTTAAACCCGGGTAATAACACAGTCGATGCAGTACACCACGGTATTTTGTTAGGTCTGATTAGTACGATTGAAAGCATTATGCAGCAATCTCCTAAAAAGTTGCTCCTTACGGGTGGAGATGCTCCTATTTTTGCTAAGTTCTTGAAGAAATATGATCCAGTCGTAGAAACTGATCTTTTGCTCAAAGGACTACAACAATATATTGCTCATTATCCTAAATGACTAAAAACACAGAACAAAATAAAAGGCGCTATCTGCGCCTTTTATTTTATAAGTTTATTTCTTTTGGTCATTGTTGCCAAACAGTGGACCCATTCCGCCACCACCACCGCCGCCAAATTGTTTTTGCATATTGCCTAATGAACGCATCATTTTGCTCATACCAGATGGATTCGCAAATTTCTTCATCATTTTAGCCATTTGTGCTTGTTGCTTAATGAGTTTATTCACTTCAGCAACATCCATACCACAACCAGCTGCAATACGTTTTTTACGGCTTGGGTTCATCAAGTCTGGATTACGGCGTTCTTTAACGGTCATTGACTGGATAATAGCTTCCATTTTCTTGACCTGTTTTTCAGGATTTGCTTGCTCAATCGCCTGCTGAATTCCTGCACCGCTCATGCCAGGCAACTTATCCAAGAAACCCATCATGCCGCCCATACTTTTCATTTGCTCAAATTGCATCAGCATATCTTCAAAGTTGAAGCTGCCTCCTTTTTGCAATTTTTTAGCCATTTTTTCGGCTTTTTCTTTGTCGATTTTGCGTTCAACTTCCTCGACTAAAGAAAGTACGTCACCCATGCCTAAAATACGTTGAGCAACACGATCCGGATGGAATGGTTCTAAAGCATCAAGCTTCTCACCCATACCCAAGAACTTGATTGGCTTACCCGTAATTGCACGCACAGAAAGTGCTGCACCACCACGTGCATCACCATCAGTTTTAGTAAGAATCACGCCTGTAAGTGCCAATGCATCATTAAAGGCTTTAGCTGTATTTGCAGCATCCTGACCTGTCATGGCATCAACCACAAACAAGGTTTCAGTTGGCTTAACAGCAGCATGTAATTCTTTAATTTCGTCCATCATGTCTTCATCGACATGTAAACGACCTGCGGTATCGACAATCAACACATCAGCAAACTGGATTTTTGCCTGTTCAATTGCACGATTAACGATATCAATTGGCTTTTCAGAAGCATCTGATGCAATAAAACCTGCACCAACTTCTGCTGACACAGTTTCTAACTGTTTAATCGCTGCTGGACGATAAACGTCCGCAGAAACTGTCATTACTTTTTTCTTTTGACGTTCTTTTAAGAAACGTGCCAACTTAGCGGCAGTTGTTGTTTTACCCGCACCTTGTAAACCAGCAAGTAATACAACAACGGGAGGCTTAGCACTTAAATCAAGTGTTTCATTCGCCTCACCCATCATCTTGGTGAGTTCGTCATAGACAATTTTTACAAATGCCTGGCCTGGTGATAACTGAGTCATCACTTCTTGGCCCAATGCCTCTTCCTTAACTTTCGCGATAAATTCACGAGTTACAGGTAACGCGACATCGGCTTCAAGAAGTGCCATACGTACTTCACGTAAGGTATCTTTAATATTGTCTTCGGTCAGCTGCCCTGAGCCAGTAACATTTCTTAAACTCTGTGTGAGTCGTTCTGTTAAGGTATCAAACATTGCAAAATCCGCTTAAAATGGCTAGTTGCAAAAAAATCTTTCTCGAAATAGAAAATTTATGCATAGAATGCTATAGGATACTTTAGTTCGCAGCGAATTTATATCTTATATAGATGAATTAATCCTGAAAAAGGTTTGACATGATTAGCCTCCCCTTGGTTTACACAATTTTGGCACTCATTGCATATACCACTTCTTTCTGGTATCTGTTTATTCGTTTAATGTCAAAACGTGAACCAAACCCATGGTTATTTGCTTTTATTACGACTTTGGCACTTCTGCTGCATGGTACAGTTTTATGCCATGCCATGCTGACACCAGCCGGCATTAACTACGATGTTTTTAATTTAGTATCGTTTACATCGTGGCTTATGCTGTTGTTAAGTTTAATTTTTAGTATTTTTCGCCCTATTGTACCGTTGAACTTATTAGGTATTCCTGTAGCGGCTATTGGCCTTATTTTAGGTTTTGCATTCAGCCGACCAAATCAATTTATTGAGCAGCATTCATTAGGCTTAGATACTCATATTATTCTTTCACTTTCTGCTTATGCAGTTTTACTGATGGCAACCATTCACGCTATTTTGCTATGGTTCCAAAATCGTGAACTCAAAAAGAAACAAAAAAAACGTTTTTGGGTCAATTTACTTCCGCCAATTCAGGCGATGGAATCTTTGTTATTTGACCTGATCATTACTGGATTCATTTTATTAACGATTGCTCTCACTTTTGGCTTTTTGACTATAGATAGCTTCTTTGCACAACATCTCGCTCATAAAACTGTATTTAGTATTATTTCTTGGTTCATCTATGGATCACTTTTAATTGGCCATTACAAACTTGGCTGGCGAGGTCAAAAAGCGATTCGTTTTACCTTAATCGGCTTTGTGCTTTTAGCCATTGGCTTTATTGGCAGTAAATTTGTGCTTGAGATGATCTTGGGCCGTTAAGTAAATTAAAATTTCTTCGATACTAGACAGCGTTATACATATCCCGTATAACGCTGTTTTCTTTTTGCTCAGGTGACACAGACTGTGAAACTCATACTCGCTCCAATGGAAGGTTTAACTGACCCGATCATGCGGGATACACTCACATCTGTTGGTCATTTCGACTGGTGTGTGACCGAGTTTATTCGAGTTACAGACAGTATTTTGCCAGATCATATTTACTATAGTTTTTGTCCAGAATTAAAAAATGACGGTAAAACAGCAGCTGGTACACCTGTTCATGTCCAGTTCTTAGGCAACAATCCAGATATGCTGGCAGCAAATGCAGCAAAAGTTGTAGAGCTTGGTGCACCAGCAATTGATCTAAATTTCGGTTGTCCTGCAAAAACTGTAAACCGACACCGAGGCGGCTCTGTTCTTCTTGATGAACCTGATGTTGTACATATGCTCATTAAAGCAGTGAGAGATGCAGTACCTGCACATATTCCTGTTTCAGCAAAAATGCGTTTAGGTTATCTCGATGAAAACCACACCATGGAAAATGCCCACGCTGTTGAAGATGCAGGTGCAAGCTGGTTAACTGTACACGCTCGAACTAAAGCAGATGGCTATACGCCACCAGCTTATTGGGAAAAAATTCTACCGATTAAAGAAGCTTTAAAAATTAATGTCATTGCGAATGGTGAAATCTGGACCAACGCTGATGCTAAAGTCTGCCAGCAACAGTCTGGTTGTGAAGACTTAATGATTGGCCGTGGTGCGGTAACGACTCCAGATTTAACCCAATGTATTCGTGAAAATATGAATGAGGCATTATTCAGTTGGGAACAACTGGTTGATTTACAAATTCGTTTTTTAAACGGTCAGGCAAAGACAGAAATTGGTATGGTTGGTCGTTATAAACAATGGTTAGGTATGATGACGAAAGCCTATCCACAAGCGAAAGACCTATGGGACCAAGTAAAACGTATTAAAGCTTTAGATGAAATTGTTCAACATTTAGAACACACCAGATCAGAAAATATTTAACGCAGTATAGTCAAAAAAAGAGGGCGATTGTTTTTACAACCGCCCTCTTTCGTTTTTCAGGTTAAGTAATTATTTAAAAACCGCTTACTTTCATTTTAAAGTCGGTTACAGAAACGCCAGTGACACCAAAACTCCCCATTGAGCCATTCGGTAAATTATTAAACGTTGTTGTATTTTGAGTACCCATATTTCCTAAAGTGACATTATTAAGTGAAGCATCAAATTTACTTGATACGCCTGTATTTCCAAAAGTTAATCCAGTTGGATCAACACCTGCATAGAAACCATCAAGTACAAAACCTGTTGAGGTATTTGTGCCAGCAAATTTAAACCCGAATGTAGCACCCGTATTATCAGACACTAAAGTAATTGGACAACCTGCAGCAGCAGAACAAATAGATTGAATTGCCCCTCCAAATTTAACCATAACTGATTGAGCAGCATGGCCAAGCTGAATATTTAAACGAGGTTTATTAGTTTGTACAAAGTTAATATCTAAATTGCCAGTAGAACGGATCAGCTCTTTTACACCTGTATTTACTGTTGTTCCCGAACTAAAAATTGATTTTGGTGCATAGCTTGTTTGTGCGTAATCGGATGGACTAGATAAAGATGCACTTGGCGCTAAATAAACTGAAAATGGTAAAAGTCGAATACCGTTTACATCATTCCCCATTGATACCGCTAAATTTAAAAAAGGATTTCCACCACCAGCATCGACATCCATTGCAATATTAAAAGAAGGATTACTCGATACGGTAGCTTTAATAAACTCTATGCCAGGAACTGGATTTGTAGAATTTCCTGCAATGACAAAGCCAGCCTTACTGTTATATGAAGTTGAAGCAATACCGTTTGTATCAATCAGAGCGACTTGATTAAATTTAACTTTATCAGCCTGAATACCTAAAGTTAAACCATTTTGGCCCGTTGCTGCCGCAAGACTTTGATCATCTAAAGGCTGCATTGCAAAAACACTTGAACTACTGGCAAGTAACAACCAGCACCCTATATTTTTATTCTTCATGTCGCTCTAATCCTTAAGAGACAAACGCTTATTATTTACTCAGACTATCAGAATAATATTCAAGTACAAAACAATTATCCCTATAACCCGACGAATGCAAATCTAATCACATTAAAATAAAAACCATATAAAAAGTGGCAATGGCTGCCACTTTTTTGGTTAGTTAAAAGCACCATTTCTAGGCACAATACTAAAACTACTATTTAAACGACCGCCAGTAATTGCAAGCTCACCTAAACGAGCACCTGCACCAGTTGATGGCGGATAGAAGTTAATATCTTTAACACGTAATGCACCGTCAATACTCTTATCTGGATTAAAATAAACCGCCGTATTTACGCCAACTTTACCTAAACCACTTGCACTGTCTTTACCAACGACTAAAGCAGTATTAAATGCAAGCTTTCCAGTAATATTATCAAAGCCAATTGCAGAGCCATCGATCGGATCACTAATTTGAACTGTGTTTCCTGTTGCTGTGGCAGGCATGGTGAAATCGCCCAGTACAGTTAGAGCACTGCCATCTGCAATTGAACTGTTTGGCACGATCGATAAGTTAAGATCTCCGCCTAAACGCAGTTTTAGACCAAATAAGACATCATTATTTCTGGCAAAGTTATCAATTGGTGAAGTACAAGAACCTGTGGCTGGACAAGTTTTATATTTTGCCCCCGGTAAATAACCTGCTGCAATTTCAGTTGATAAAGCAAGTAGCATCTCTTTTAAACTAATATTAAGACTACCATTTTCTAAGCCAATGCTTCCATTGCCTTTGACGAACATATCAATGTTACGTAACCCCATATAATAATCAGTCGGGTTACCTGCATTATTGGCATTTGGAGAACCATCGATCAATAATACAGAGGTCGTTTTAGTTCCAGTCGCATCACGTCCAGTAGTTCCAGCAGCAATACCAAAACCTAAACGCGAAGTTGTTCCAGATGTAGCAACAACATTCTGAACAGGTTTACCATTGGCATCTTTTGTATAGTAATAAGCACTATTTGCTGGCGCGTCTAAACCATATACAGCAGCATTAGCATTTAAGTTATAAAAAGGTAATGCCAAGCCCCACTGGTTGTTTGCACCATTGTCTGCAAACTGATTTGCAGGAGCGACATTCGCACTTGTCGTAAAACGACCGCGTCTTGAAAATGCTTGAAACTCTGCTCCACGCATCGCAAGAATTAAGCTGAATGGATTAGTAACCGTATCACGATGAATATTATGCTGATAATCAGCAGCTGTCGTTAAAGTGCCCGATCCTAAACGAATTGCATTTAAAGTTGCGTTGTTTGGCATTAATAAGGTTTTTGTATCAGCAAGATTTAGATAAATATTTCCGCTGTCGAAATAACCGCGAGTAGCTGAGTTAAGACCTGTTAAATTACCAAATTCAAAACCGTAAGCATTTAAACCTGCTCCACCAATTTCTAAAGTGGTTGCTTTGCCATCTGCGCCAAGCATTGAATCATTATCTTTGGTGAATTCACCTTTCATACGAAAGGCAATGCCAGAATTACCTAAAATACTATTACTTGAACCTGTACCCGCAGCGGTATTTGCCGTACCTAATGTTGTTGAATCTGACGTACCATCCATACCACGGACTTGTAAATAACTATTTACCATACGTCCGCTAGCACCTAAACGAATCAAACCTTTCGCATTTTGTGGGCTATTAGTTGCGTCTAAAGCATAAGGGTTAGCTTTATTTACATTCGAGCTGAGCATCACCTCAATATTCAGGCCTGAATTGGTTACTTTGCCACTACTGTCAACATAGGTACCTGCAGTTAAACCAGAAGCTGAATCTGCTACACGGTTAAAATCAACATAGCCATAGGTAGTATTCGGAGTTTGCCCTACACCAGCAACATTAGTTCCAGTATTTGTCTGTAAAACTAAGCCACGAGTTGGGTCAATCAACATGGCTCCTTTACCAACAAAATTAAAGTTAAAATTCCTTAAAATTAACTGATTTAGCTGGCTGCGAGCATCCAATTGCCCTAGATAAATATTGGCATTATTAATACCAAGTGTCATGCTTGACTGGCTATTTGCATTAAATAACCCATCTTGAGTTGTAAGTGCCAAATTTAAAGGAGAGGTCGTTTGAATAGCCAACTGCCCTAAAGTTGGCGAGCATGTAGCTGAACTATTACAAACTTTAACGCTATTTACGGTAATAAGTGATGGACTACTTTGTATAGAAAAGTCGAGTCCAGTTTTACCCGTAGTCGGATTACTACCTACATCTAAACGGTAATTAGTGCTTAAAGTTTGGCTAGATGCATTACTTTTTTGGACTTTTACACCACTCGCTTGAGCCCTTAAGACCTGATCTGCACTTGTTGGTGTGCCTGCATGGTCATCCCAATAAGCATTATCAATATTAATTTCGTTAAACGTAGTTTGTATCGAGATCCCATCTTGTCCATTGACAGCACTCAAATCAGCATCTGTTAAAGCTTCTAAAGCATAAATTTGACCACTCACTAACAACATGCTGGTTGCTAATGTATTTAAAATAAACTTTGAGCTGTGATTTTCTTTATTTTTTTTCATCACTTCAGTTCCTTTGAAATCTACATTAACCCTTAACAACGAGGATGGCTACCATCACAACTAAAGACCATGACTTTTCCTTGAATAGCCAAGTTCCCGTTCATCATTAAGCCCATAAAGCCAGTTTCACGTCCATAGTCATAGGCCGATGGAGTTGCTGTAGCAACTTGCTGTGCTGCACTATTAGCAGTCGCAGCATATGTCGGTTTCTTGAAATATGCATAATCATACATATTCGCACTTGAGCCTTGCGTAGTTGTTGAGCTGGTAAAGTTATCTTGCTCAATTGATAAAGCATTGAAACCAAAATTACGCAATAAAATCGGTTGAGCTGAGCTAAAACTAAGCTGAATAGCAGGCTTAATAATTTCAGTATTACTTTTATCAAGATACTTTAAATCAACGCCATCCAAGCCCATTTTTTGAATATTTAAAGTTCCTTGTACACCTTTAAACACGAGCCAAAGTTTATTACCACTATCACTATTTTCAGCCCAACCACTTGGCTTAGTTGCATCTGCTTGTACAAAACGTTTGTTAATCGCTAAACCTATATGACAGAACTCAACGTTCTCACAGACACCACCACTACCATTGTCAAAGACACCGTTAGCTGTCTGGTTTAAATTAAGCATTAAAGATAAATCAGCACCAGCTTGACCATTAATCGCCTGCAAAGCGTCATTATCTAAAGTTTGCAGCTCCGCATGAGTAACTGTTGTACAAAGAGCGAGGATCAAGGTACTTATTTTTTTCATATCAATCTCCTCCTCTTATAGACCTTTAGTTGTAAGTTTCAAGTGTTGGATTAAAACACCGTCAATAACACCAGAACCCATGTTATTACTAATGGCTGAGCTAATTTGTGCTCCAGATAATTTATAGGTGTTCAAATCTGCATTTGGTGTGGTGGTAGACCAACGTCCATTGTTATAAAGTGCATCTGGTAAAGGTGTGGCAGTTGGTACAACATACTGAGCGCCATTTCCGGCATCAGCTAAGGTATAACCAGTATTATTTACTGTTGGATTATAATAAGAGGTACTGTCAATACTCGCCCAGTTAGCACCTTGAGAATCAAATTTTAAACCTGTACCTGCATTTCCAGTCCAGCCCGATGCTGTACGGTACTGCCAAGTATCATAACAAGTACTTAAGTTCAAAAATCCACAGCTATAACTGCCTGCACGACGTTCTTGATTTTGCAGTTGGTAGAAGTTTTTAGTCTGCGTTATAGCCGCTACAGTGCCCGTAGGTAGTTTACCAAATGAAATACCGACCGCATCTTGTGTACTATTCCCTTTAAATGCTTCTAAAGTATTGTTCGAAGAATTATAAACAGTTGAACCAATTGAAATACTGCTATGTGTTGCACTAGAGCCTTGGTAAGTTTTACCACCTAACGTGACACTGGTACCACATTGGTAAATATTACAAGTAGAACCTAAATAACTCGTATCGGCACCACTATAGTCTGTATAAATTTTCTTATAAATTTCAGGTTTATTCGGAATGCGTGCAAGTTCTAAACTAAAGTTTTTACCATCTGAGCTTAAAACTAAGGGTTGATATAAAGACCCTAACACAAGGTTAATATTCGGGTTATAAAGGTATAAGCCTTCATTCGCATCAAAAGTTGGAGCAAGTCCACCATTAATTGCAGGTGTTACCAAATTACCTTGAGTAGTTCCAGATTCACGCGTGCTCAAACGTAATACGTTATTCATAGCGCTGTCTGTTGGGGCAGTCCATGAACCCGTTGAAGTAACCGTCGTAGTTTGACTACGAATCCGATATAACCAATCCGCGCTTGGAGAGTTATTACTTGGGGCACCCGTATATTGGGTACTATAACGATTTACCCAAGGCCCTACAGAAGATGTTGGAGTATTTGAAGTAATTGTCGCTCTTAAATTAGATGCATCACCGCTATTTAAACGAATAACACCAGCGAAACCTAAAGTATCATTATAAAAAGGACTCATTCCACCAGCAGATGTTGCGCCCCCTAATGTTTGGAAAAGCTGTAAACGACTACCATTTAAGCTAAAATTATTCCAAACTCCTTGTAAACGAAGACGGTTTGCACGGCTTGCATCCGTACTCGTACCAATTAAGCCATTTGAGTCACCATAATTAAATTGGTCTGCTGCACCATTTATTTTATTTGGATTTCGCACAAAAATATCTGACCATAAACCTAATTTCAGCTTATAGGCATCTATACCTGCGGAATCTTTCGTTCCAACCTCATATAAAGGAGCTTCTAAAGATAAATAGGTTACTTGGCAAGTAGGGTCAGTCGCACCACTACAAGTAGCCGCACTGAAATTAGGTACTGAGTTTTCTGTCGCGACTTTAAAAATCCATGGGTTAACGGCAGTCCCCCAACTTGAAATTGCAGCAGCAGTGTCAGTAGAAGCGATACGGCTATTCGTATCATTATCAGATTTGGAAAGCGCTAAACCATAAAGAAAAATATCTGCTTTACCAACAGCGCGATCACCGGAATCGACAGAGCCATTTTTATTGGTATCTGCTGCTGTCATACTTAAAGGACCGACAGGTACATAATTGATATAACCCGTGTCTTTAGTACGATCTGTTAATATCTGACTTGAGGTTTCATTAGCGCCTGCACCACGAAATACCATATAGGCATTCTGTGGCAAGATAGCAATACCTTCACCTGTAGTTGCACTTAAGCCCGCATCAGAAAGTTCTTCGAGTGCGAAACTAACTTGGCTTATACAAAGCCCGATTAAACTTGCCAAAACGGTTTTTTGAAACCTTACCGTATAATTAAGTGTAGTCATCTTGACCTTCCTGTTTTATACGATGCCGCGCACCATATTTATTTTTCTTTAACAATCCTTGATGCCAGGTGAATCTATCCTTTTCACCTTAGACAAAGAGGCAAATCCAAAAGATATTGCCAACCTTTCCACATTTCTATTATGCGGAATATTTGCACAAATGCAAAAAAAAGCATGTAAAAAATTACTTTTCCGATGAATGTAAAACAACTTAAGTTGCCTTCTCGGTATTTAACAAAAAGTTAAACCTGAACCATGGCAGTTTGGCTTAAAGTTTTGATTCGTTAACTGCAAGTTGCTTAAATTTAATGTGAGCGGACTATTTTTCAAATCAACTGTACCAATATTTACATCTAGATCACCCAACTTTAATAATCCTCCTAAATCAGAAGTTTGTGCTGGATTAGCTTGTAAATAGGCAGAAACAGCCGTTGAAATTTGTGGAAAAAGAGGTGAAATATCAATCGCATCTTGCGGAATGATGTTACCAACGTTAACTGGATTTGCAAAAGACATCCACCAACCTTTTTGAGCCACATCATCTGCTTTAGCGCCTGGCCATTGAAGCATTTGATTTTGTAGAGCAAGGTACATGGGTGAGTTAATTGGTAAATTATGAATAAGTCCCAATGACTGAGTTAAATTTAAATTCGCTGTAATATTTGAAATTGTACCATTCATATATACATTAGAAAATTTAGAACCTTGGCCTGCAATGAGACATGCTAATACACTACAGCTTGTTACTGTGGCTTCAACTTTACCACCCTGAGTATAAATACCTGTTGGTTCAGGATAAGCTGGGTCGTGTGGACCTGCCGCATTGTATTGCACAACACCATCTACTGGGTACGAACTACTATGTCCGACATAAATATTAGGGACTTTCACTGGAGCAGATAAAACTTTGGAGCTAACTCTATTGCCATTAACCTGAATGGGAGCAATTTCAAAATAGTTATTTTGAATGCCTGGAATATTAAATCCACCATCTGAAGTAACAAAGCTTACCTCAGCGGCCCCTCCTAAACCCAAAGCCTGTAAACGACCTGTAACTGCATTTGTTCCATATAAATTGTCCCGTGTAGCAGAAGTTGTCGCGTAACCTTTAATTAAACCACTGCTATCAGATTGAACTTTCATATAACCAGAAATCGAGTTAATGCCATTTGGCCTAGATGTATTTTCAGTACCTGCTGTAAGCAAACCGATAAATTTCTCAGCACTTAATCTTAGACCTGCGACTTCACGGGTTGATGCAGAATTAGGATTTTTAATTGCAAATTCTATGAACGGATTTGTTAAAACCGCAGAAGATGAAGCCCGCTCCTCACTAGTCATGGCCAAAGGATTGCCATTCGTATCGAACTTTTGACCACTTAGGCTTAGATTATCAATATCAATATCACAGCCACCAGCCCCATTAACGCCGCCACAACCTAACTGTAATTTACGAATATTAGTGTTAAGTTCTAATTCAGCTTCCAAACCTAATTTATAGAAACCAATATTACTACTATTGTCGCGTAGTTTTTCTAAATTTGCAGAGTCCGTAGGCGCAATATAAGACATACTCATCAATGCTTGGCCACGAGTTGCGGATAGTTCCGAATCTGACATAGGGACTAATGTAGAGGCAGCATACGCTGAAGAAAAGCATAAGCTTCCAAGCGCTATCGCTACATGAAGAGACGTAAACTGTCGCATGGCCGACCTCCGTATCCTTGGGGGCATAATCCTGTTTAATTTCTTTTTATTTGGTCTATCTGAATTTAGTAGATAACTAAACAATTAAGACTAAAAGACAACCGATACATTTGCTTTTAAATTCTGTGATGCAGAACAAAAAACAAATCAATTATTGATCATATTATATTATTTCATACAAAAGGAAACTGTCATTTATCACTATTCCGATAAACGCACTTCATGTAAATTTTATTCATAAAAGTGGGCCACCTAAGCGACCCATTATTTTAAAATTCTTCTTTATCTAAGAAAAATTATGTTTTAGGAAGTGTAACACCTGTTTGACCTTGGTATTTACCACCACGATCTTTATAAGATGTTTCACATACTTCATCACTTTCAAAAAATAGCATTTGTGCTACACCTTCCCCTGCATAAATACGGGCAGGTAAATTAGTAGTGTTTGAAAACTCTAAAGTGACGTGACCTTCCCATTCAGGTTCTAACGGAGTCACATTCACAATAATACCGCAGCGTGCATAAGTCGACTTACCTAAACACACTGTCAACACATTGCGAGGAATACGGAAATATTCAATTGTACGTGCTAAAGCGAATGAGTTTGGTGGAATAATACAAACGTCAGATTCAATATCGATAAAACTTTTGTCATCAAAATTCTTTGGATCGACAATTGCAGAATGTACGTTAGTAAAAACCTTAAATTCACGGGCACAGCGTACATCATAACCATAGCTAGAGACCCCGTAGGAAATCAACTTTTCACCATTTTCATCAAAACGGACTTGATTCTCTGCATAAGGTTCAATCATGCCGTGTTTTTCGCTCATTTCGCGAATCCAACGATCAGACTTAATAGCCATGTATTTTCTATCCAAAAGGTAATTTCATTGATTGCGACGTACTTTAACGTAAAAAAGCAATTATGAAAACAACGCTTGAGCTACTCTTCTCAATAAGAATAGCTCAGCAAGAATTTTAAAGGTTCAATAAAGCAGAGTAGCTAATAGGAATTGAAAAGCTGACTAAAACGAGTGAAGCTGTTTTTTGCAAATTAGTCTGATTTAACCACGCAACTTTCTTAGAAGCTAAAAGTGATCCTAAGAAAATCCAGAATAATGCAATTGGCGTAATAAGCGCTAAGTAAGCCATCATATGAATCAAATAAATATGAAAATTGCTCCATGCAGCCACAGGAAAAATTGCTGAAGCAAAGAGTAAGGCTTTAGGATTCAGTAAGGTTGCACAAAATAATTCACGAGTACGGATCGTAGGCTGATTTAATTCAACTTCTTGATTTGCCGTATTCCATAACTTAATGGCTAAGAAAATAATATAGCAAGCACTCAATAGCTTAAGAATAGGCGGCAGCAATGGCAATGTGGTAGACACTTTACCAATCAGCATTCCCCATGCAGAAATAGCGATTACATAACCCAAAACTTCTGCTGGAATAAGTTTTACCGATTTCCGTAATCCTACTTGCACGCCTGAAGAAGCGAGCAAAGTGTTAGTTGGACCAGGTGTAAGTAAAATTGTGGCTACTAAGCCAATAAAAAGCCATGAAATCATTGAATGACCTCACAATATAGTCATCTCAGATTAATAGATATTCTGTCACATGGCAAAAAGTAATTGTAAGACAAAGTTTTTGAAATCGTTTTTTAATTTAAAATAAAACAATTAAAAACATATGCTTATAAAATTACCACAAAAATTGGTAAAGAAAACTTTACGGTCAGTTGTTATGCTTTTCAAATAATTTCGTACTTAAGTAACATAAGTATTTTTATTTTAAGTCTATTTTTCCATCAAAAGTCTTTATAATAAAAAATATATAGCGATGGTA
>NZ_JRVL01000068.1:0-11147 GCF_054823985.1 Acinetobacter sp. GN11
CTATGCTGAAATTGGTCGGGTTGAAAAAGTATCCCCACGAAATGAAGAAGACTTTAAGAGGTTTTCATTCACGGCAAATGGAATTACCAAAGAATCGGATGGCTTAAATTATATTGACCTACGCTACCAATTTACGCCGTCACTCAAGGGTGAATATTACTTTGGTAATTTAGAAGACCTCTATAACAAACACTATGTTGGGCTTGAGCATAATTGGAAACAACCTAATTTCGCTCTTACTTCTAAGTTTAAATACTTCAATGCAAAAGATGATGGCAATACTTTTGATATCGATGCGCAAAACATCGGGGTGCTAGAAACGCTCAAAGTAAAAAACCATACCTTTGGTTTAGGATACCAACAAATTATGGGTGAGTCGGCTTATCCGTTACCAGATGGCTTCTTACCAGAGACCTATTTCATTAACTGGAATACCACTGGATTCTTTAAAGAAGATGAAAAGTCTTACCATGTCATGTACGGCTACGACTTTAAAGATTATGTGCTGGGCTTAAACGCAATGGTGAAATATGTTTATGGACATGACTTTAAAGCAGCCAATGGCGAGAAAAACCATGAAACTGAGTCGAATGTGATTTTAAACTATGCATTTCAGCAGCCATTCTTAAAAGGTGTTGCTCTGCAATATATTCGCATTGATTACAACGTAAAACACGGCAATGACTTTGGCGAAGATCGTTTGTTTGTAAACTACACTAAAAAGTTTTAATAACTTTTGATTCAATTGAAGCGGGCTAATTTTAGTCCGCTTTATTATTTTTGAGCCATAAAAAAACGCTCTTACGAGCGTTTTAATTAAACCAGCAACTTAAGCAATGTGCTTTTGTACAACAATCGAACCTACTGAATAACCAGCACCGAAAGATGAAATCACACCATATTCGCCATTATCCACTTCATGACCTGTACGGTGTAAAGCAATGATCACACCTGCTGAAGAGGTATTTGCAAACTCATCTAGAATAATTGGTGCACGGCTTAAATCTGCTTCTTTACCAGCCACATATTTCAAGATTAGTTCATTCATGTTCGCATTGGCTTGGTGTAACCAGAAACGCTTAATATCGTTTGCAGTTAACTGCATTTTTTCCAACTGCGCATTAATGATTTTTGCCACTAACGGACAAACATCTTTAAATACTTTTCGGCCATCTTGACGGAATAACTTATCGTCAACTACCGCATCTTCGCTACGGTTTAAGAAACCAAAGTTATTACGAATGTTGTTTGAAAATTGAGTAAATAAATGAATATCTAAAATTTCAAAACCAGTTTTAGTAGTCGTTTCTTCAATAATAGAAGCCGTTGCAACATCACCAAAAATGAAGTGACAATCACGGTTACGGTAGTCTAGGTGACCCGATGTAATCTCGACATTCACCAATAAAACACGGCGAGCACCCGAACGAATTGCATCAGCTGCTTGTTTCAAACCAAAAGTAGCAGCTGAACATGCAACGTTCATGTCGTAGGCATAACCTTGAATACCAAGTGCCGACTGGATTTCAATCGCAACTGCTGGATAAGCACGCTGCATGTTTGAACATGCCAAAATCACAACATCGATATCTTCAGCAGTTACGCCTGCATTTTCCATTGCCTGTTTCGCAGCAATGACGCCCCACTCTGCTTGAAGTGAAAGTTCATCATTTGAACGTTCAGACAAACGAGGACGCAAGCGATTTGGATCAAGAATACCTGATTTCTCAATCACGTAACGGCGCTTAATACCAGACGCTTTTTCAATAAATTCAGCACTAGAACCACGTAATTCTTCGAGTTCACCTGCTGCAATTTTCTCTGCATTCTCTTGGTTATATTGTTCCACATAAGCATTTAAACTGTCGGCCAGTTCTTCATTAGAAATGATTTCTGTTGGATGAAATAACCCAGTACCTGTGATACGAATGCCCATGTAAAACTCCTAAAAAAATGAATAGGGTCTGTTAATCTTTCATTTATAAATTGCGTTGTAGGCTAAACAACAACATAAACAGACCCCGATCTATCTTAACTGATTCCCAAACGATCCCATAACTTTTGCAGTCGAGTTGGTGAAATAGGCATCTTGGTTTTCATCGGTTGAGAAAATAAAGAAATGCGAAATTCTTCCAACATCAAATACAATTCTTTGATTTTTGGATCGTTTTTGAATTTAAATACCTTGTCCATCCATGGATCGACATCATCAATAGCGGCATGATCTCGCTGTAGATTATTTGGCAATCGATCCAAACGCAATAGCAGCGCTTTTAAATATCGCGGATATTCCTGCCAAAGATCGACTGGTTGGCAATAAACAAAATTGCTAAGTGACATTAAATCTAGCTGATCTTCAATATCATCAACGCTACGGCCAAATATGTCTCGGTCAAGCACTAAAAGCTGACGGCGAATTTGCTGCCATTGAATATAGATATCACTTAATTGCTCAAGTGCTTGTTGACCATGACTCAAAAATTGCTTTTTGACCTGCTCGAGCAGTTTGTTAAATTCATCTGCATTAATTGGCAAAGTTGTAATTGCCATTTGCAACGTTGCATAGACCAACATCTGCTCAAGCTTAGCTTTATCACCCAAAGGTGAATATGCCAAAGCAAGCGGTTTTGAAATCTGCTTTTTCAACTGGCGAACCAAATCGCCAAGTTGCATATGGACGAGGCGGATAATCCCTTCACGATGCTGCTTAATGGCTTCAGCCTGATCATTAAAGGTTTGTATAACAACACCAGAGTCATCTTTAGCTTCAATTTCAGCAAAAGCTTTTGTAGGAACTAAAGCCTGATATTGTTTCACAACAACACCCGTAACTTTATGTGAAGCCTCAAAAGTAAAATTCTCAGGGAAGTTTTTAAACTCACCTTTTTGCTGTTTTACTGGACGATGTGTTTCCACACGGCAACGCGCTTTTAACTCAGGTAAATCACGGCCTTTTGCAATCAACTTACCTTTTTCATCAATAACTTTAATGAAAGGCACCAAATATGGATCAATGCGTTCAAACGAGAAATCTTTGTCAGTAATTTGCTCACCACGTAAGGCAAAAGCTAAATAACTAAAGATATGTTCACGTAAATGTACTGCATCAATGCCTTGCATGAGCTTGCGAGCAGTATCAGGAATAGGCACTACATTACGACGCTTATCTTTAGGTAAAGCTTTAAGTAAAGCCTCAATTAAATCTTGGCGCCAACCCGGAATTCCCCATGACCAAATATTTTCATCAACTTGAGGCAATGCCTGTACAGGAATTTGAACAGTCGCCCCATCTTCGTCATGGCTCGGGTCAAAATGATAGGTCGTTGCTAAACGTAGCTGCCCATTGTGTAGATGATCTGGGAATTGCTGCGTTGTTGGTCGGTCATTGAGCCAAAGTGAATCATCTTCAATAAATAAATAACGTGGATGATTCGCTTCTACCGTCGCACGCCAGTCTTCAAAACTACGACGACTTGCGATTTCTTCAGGAATCTTAGAAGCATAAAACTGATAAATCGTTTCTTCATCGACCACTAAATCACGGCGACGCAATTTATCCTCAACTCGCTCCACTTCTTCAAGTTTAAGTAAGTTGTGTTTTAAAAATGGTGGGATCGTACCCAAATTACCAGTAGTTAATGCATCACGTAAGAAAATCTCATGCGCAGCAGGCTGGTCAACTTTCTCAAAATTAATTAACCGCTTTGGTTCAATAATTAAACCAAACAGAGAAATTTGCGCATACGCATTTACGATCCCAGCTTTCTTAGACCAATGCGGCTCGAAATAGTGATATTTCAATAAATCACGTGCAGCAAGCAAAATCCATTCAGGGTCAATTTTAGCTAAAGTACGTAAGTACACTTGAGAGGTTTCGACCATCTCAAAAGCCATCACCCAAGAGGTATTGGTTTTGTGCAAAGTACTTGCTGGAAAGACTTTAGCCTTTTGCTGACGCACTGCCATAAAGGTGTTGCGTTCATCAGTTTTATTGGCAATAAAAGACAACAAACCTGTCAGCAATGCACGATGCAAGTTTTCATAGTTAGCATCTTTTTCATTAAAGCTGAGTTTTAAACCTTCTGCTAACTCAACTAACTGATGATGCGTCTGTTTCCATTCGCGTAAACGCAACCAACTTAAAAAATTCTGCTTGGCAAACTGACGTCGTTTATTTTCAGACATACCTGCTTCACCTTTAGGATTTAAAGTATCCCAAAGTTTTAAATAAAACAGAAAATCTGAATCTGCTTCTTTGAACAAAGCATGCTTTTGGTCAGCCTGCATTTGTTTGTCTGCCGGACGCTCACGCGGGTCTTGAACCGCTAAAGCACTCACCACAATCAAGATTTCTTTGAGCACGCCAAAATGAGCACCGCCAATGATCATACGAGCGAGTCGTGGGTCAATTGGCATACGTGCCATCATTTGCCCGACTTTAGTCAGCTCATTTTTCTTCTCGTTAAGTGCCCCTAACTCAATGAGTAACTTACGACCATCATTTACAAGACGGAAATCTGGTGGCTCAATAAAATCAAAGTTTTCTAACTCACCCAAACCTAAACTGTGCATTTGCAAAATAACAGAAGCCAAGTTGGTTCGTTTAATTTCAGGTTCGGTAAATTCGGGGCGGCTTACGAAATCTTCTTCGCTATATAAACGAATACACACACCCGCAGCAATACGACCACAACGCCCTTTACGCTGATTGGCAGCAGCCTGAGAAATTGCTTCAATTGGTAAACGTTGCACACGTGAACGGTAGTTATAGCGAGAAATACGAGCAAAACCGCTATCAATCACATAGCGAATATTTGGAACAGTTAGTGCAGTTTCGGCCACGTTGGTCGCAATAATAATACGGCGACCCTTTCCACCTGGACTGAAAATCCTTTGTTGCTCAGAAACAGCTAAGCGCGCATACAAAGGTAAAATTTCGGTATGTCTTGGTCCGTACTTTTGCAAGGTTTCCTGCAACTCACGAATTTCTTGCTCGGTGCTTGAGAAAATTAAAATATCAGCATGTTCAGGATGACCTTTTGCTTCTGCGTCAGCAAAGCATTCTTCAACTGCCTGTACGACTGCTCGAGGCAAGTTTTCTTCGAAATCATCAAACTCATCGTCATCACTTCCGCCAATATTCATCTCTGAAATTGGGCGATAAAGCACTTCGACCGGATAACTACGCCCTTCCACTTCAAAAATAGGCGCATCATTAAAGTAATTACTAAAACGATTTACATCTAAAGTTGCTGAAGTCACGATAACTTTTAAGTCTGGGCGTTTTGGCAGTAACTGCTTTAAATAACCCATAATAAAATCAATATTGAGTGAGCGTTCATGCGCTTCATCAATAATAATCGTGTCATATTTAGACAAGAAACGGTCATTGCCTAACTCGGCAAGCAAAATACCATCGGTCATTAACCGTACAATTGAGTCTTGTGAACCTTGTTCATTAAAACGGATTTTAAAACCAATCGATTCGCCAAGCTTTTCGCCGACTTCTTCTGCAATACGCTGAGAAACACTACGTGCAGCCAAACGGCGTGGCTGTGTATGCCCAATCATACCTGTTAAGCCACGACCTGCTAGCATTGCAATTTGAGGAAGCTGAGTGGTTTTACCTGAGCCAGTTTCGCCTGCCACAATAATGACCTGATGCTTTTGAATCGCATCAATTAAACGGTCAGCATATTGCGAAACAGGTAGTTCCTGATTCAGTTTAATTTTAGGGAGACGTTCAAATCGCTGCCTTACTTTGGCATTAGATTGTTCAAATAATTTTTCAATCTCTGCTGTATTGGCTTTTTTATCTTTACGCAAACGATTTAAACGGTAACGATCTCTTGCCATCACCCACTGATCTATATTTAAACCATTCTGCACAGACAAACTTTCCTGAAAATACAACAATCCGCTATTTTACGCTGTAATGCTCTTCAGGTAAAACACTTGGTTTTTTATATATTTTTAATTTTTTTACATTTTACCCTTGAATTCTCACTCACTAGACTTCATGTTGTTAGGCAAGTTTCTTTTACTATAACTGTCATTTGATTTACATGTTTTTGCAGTCAAATCGAATACAGTATTTGGGGACTTAAAAATCGCAAATTTATCACTTATTCAATTTTCCGATTTTAGTCATGTAAAAATACTATTTCCCCAATAAAGAATTTTTATTTATTCTACATCTCGTAAACAAGTTTAAATATAAACCTCAATCATGGAGACAATGATGAGCTTGATTAATACTGAAGTTAAACCATTCCAAGCAACTGCTTACCACAACGGCCAATTTGTTGAAGTTAACGAAACTAACCTTAAAGGTAAGTGGTCTGTTGTATTCTTCTATCCAGCTGACTTCACTTTCGTTTGTCCAACTGAACTTGGTGACTTAGCAGACAACTACGCTGAATTCCAAAAACTTGGTGTTGAAATTTATGCTGTATCTACTGATACACACTTCACGCACAAAGCTTGGCACGACACTTCTGAAGAAATCAAAAAAATTCAATATCCATTAGTTGGTGACCCAACTTGGACTCTTTCTAAAAACTTCGACGTTCTTATCGAATCTGAAGGTTTAGCTGACCGTGGTACTTTCGTTATCGATCCAGAAGGTAAAATCCAAATCGTTGAACTTAACGCTGGTGGTATCGGCCGTGACGCGTCTGAACTTCTTCGTAAAGTAAAAGCTGCTCAATACGTACACTCTCACCCAGGTGAAGTTTGCCCAGCTAAATGGAAAGAAGGCGAAGCTACTCTTGCTCCATCTATCGACCTAGTTGGTAAAATCTAATTTTTTAGATTAGACCAATACGTCTGAAAACCACCCTTTTTAGGGTGGTTTTTTTATTGGTTATTTTTATAAATCTAAGCTCTATTCCACACCCAAATTTTATAGCTAATTTTTTACAATTCTTATACTTATAAATTTATAGCAAGATTCATTTATGAATTGTCAGCCTGCTTAACTTAGAGTACTGTCGAATTATGAAACAAAAGAGTTTTATATATGTATTAAAAGATCAAACAAAAGTAGGAGTAGTTATATGGAAAAATCTGTTGTTGTAACCTCTTGGAAATACGATGTTTCTTCACGCTATTTAAAAATTTTCTATAGCAATGGCTCAGGTGAGCTCTACCATCCAGTTCCAGAGTTTATCTACAATAATTTACTACGTACAAATGATAAAACTGCATTTGTTCACAAATATCTTGAGTTTGATCTGCATTTTAACAGACTCCGTATTTCTGCTTAATCATAAAAAATCAGCCCGCTGGGAGCTGATCTGTTTTATATCTTTTGGCTATTAAGCTGCGTCATTTTGCTCAATATATTTCTCTAGCATTTTTTCCTTCACATCTACATGCATATTGATTTTACTAAGGTCCCCCTTATAGTGCTCGACAACGCGATCATCCATAATTTTTGACCACCAAGATGGAATAAATGCAGGCAAAATCATTGCACCATAACCTGCTGGTAATTGCGGCGCATCTTCAAAGTGACGTAAGGTCTGAAAGCTGCGAGTTGGATTAGCATGATGATCTGAATGGCGTTGTAATTGATATAAGAACAGATTGGTCACCACATTATTATTGTTCCAGCTGTGCTCTGGCATAGTACGTTCATATTGCCCATTTTCTTTCTTTGCACGCTTTAAACCATAATGTTCAATATAATTCACCGATTCAAACAAAGTTACTGCATAAGCGGCTTGAGTAACTTGAAATGGAATCGAACGCGCACCAAATTTCGCAAACATGGCTGCATGGTACACAGCAGACATCGCCCAGCCATGAATCAGCTCATTTTCCTTACAGAAGAAAGGCAATTTCTTACGTTCTAAACGATTCTTTTCAATTTCGATTGCCGATTTAAAACTGCCAATTACGGTACGCGGTAAAAACTTCCAAAAGCTTTCACCAAATTGTGAAGATGCTGGGTCTTCAGGTGTCGCAACGCGGCGGTGGTGTCCATAAGGGTGTTCAATTCGGAAATGGTTATAACCCGAGGGCGCTAACGCTAAATGAGATAAATAATGTTCAAGCTGCCCATTCTTGTGGCTAAGTTCATGTGCCGTATTAATGGCAATCCCATTGACCATTCCCACCAAAGTTCCTAGTAAAACCTGATCAGCAAGAGATGTATTTTTACGACTGGCTAAATATGCCCCATAGATATTGGTCGCATATTGCAAAGGAATGAAAAGTTTAACAATGCGAGCGTAATACGGATCCGCTTCTAAATCTGCGATTGCGTCTAATGGCGGATTTTCCGTGTCTTCACCAATCAATTTATCCAATGCCGGAATAACACCATGAATAAATAATGGCCCAAATGAAGCGAAGAACTTTTTAGTTTTTTTAGGACCAAATTGATAGCCCGCTAGGCCACCCATTGCAATGGTCGGTACGGCCAAACCCAATAGCCATAAATGACGCTTTTTATCCTTAAATGTTGTTGTCGCTTGCTCGACATCCAGTTGAGTATGCATATTCATTAGAGACTCCAATCAAACACAAAATGTTTTACTTGAATTGATTGTGTTCCTTCATAGCCCCTCTATATTATCATTTTAAGACTTGCTATTATCATTTTAAGACTTTACTGAGCTTTTCTTGTGCAGAAGCAACAGATTCCTGTTATTCCATCACGTTATTATTTACGGCTGATTGAAATTTTAATCAGCACACATCAATACGATAATGATTTATTGAGGGCATTCCAGCAAGAACTGGCAAAAACAGAATTATTATCGATTCAACAAATTGAACAATTTATTGAGATGGGTTTAAGTCTGCCCAATACCCAAGACTTGGCCTTTGAACTGGGTAAAAATATCAAGCTCAGCTCACATAGTCTGGTTGGCTATGCACTAATGACCAGTCCTAATCTGGAACATGCACTTAGGCTAATTGCGCAATATTTCAGACTGATTATGCCGAGTTTTAAGCTCAGCATTCAGTTTCCGGCCAATCAGCAAAAGGTTGAACTATTATTTGAACCGATTTTGCAGATGAATAAGCAATGTTTGGCCTTTCATATTGAAGCGATTGCCGTGGCCTTTTACTACAGCTTGTTAGAGTTGGCAGGTCAGCAATTACAACGCTACCAAGTGTATTTGAGTATTCCAGAGCCTAGCTATCAAGAACGTTACATATCCTTAGTAAAAGCCAATTTCCACTTTAACTATACGTGGCTTTCAGGTATCCGCGTGGTGATTGATCAACAACAATTAGCACTTCCCTTACCTTTAGCTGATGCACATAGTTTAAAAATAGTTGAACAACGCTGTCAGGAACAAATCCAGAAGATCTATCATCAAGGTGAAATTGTTGAATGGGTCAGCATGATGTTGCGACAAGCTAATCAAGTCCCAACCCTAATGGAATGTGCCAAAGTATTAAACATTTCGACCAAAACCTTGCAACGCTATTTACAGCAGCAAGGCGTTGAATTTCAAAATTTAAAGCAACAAATCAGCACTGAGCGTGCCATTGATTTATTAGAGAATTCTACCTTTACCATTACCCATATTGCCTATGAACTAGGCTATTCCAACCCTGCCAACTTTACCCGCGCATTTAATAAAGTACAGGGTTGTAGTCCCCAAGCTTATCGGCAAGAATATCTCAAGAAAGTGAACCTACTTTAGAACCACCATACATAAACCAGCACCTATCGGCAAAATACTGCTCATAAAATTTCCATCGTTTTTAATTAAAGATAAGAATGAACTTACTTCAGCCGCATGTGAAATGACGTTATCAATAATGAGAACACCACCATTGGGCTTCATCAGACGCTTTAAATCGGGCCAATAATTTTCGTAAGCATTGCGCTCAGCATCTAACAAAATAAAATCGAAAGTTTCCTGAGATTCTTTTAAATAATCGGCGGCATCCCCGATCCAAAAATCGACGACTTCATCTAATGCCAGTTCAGTAACATGGCGCTTCGCCTCGGCACTACGATTGGCATCAATTTCAAGCGTCGTTACTTTTCCGTGAGTCGCTTGTGCAGCCTCAGCAAGCCATAAAGTAGAATAACCTGTTGAAGTACCGATTTCTAAAATTGACTTGGCTTGTTGCATTCGAATAAATTGCGACAGAAGTTTTGCAGACTCAGCCTCAATATTTCGATAACGCAGCAAGCGATCTGACTGCTGGGCATCGTGCCGTTTAAAGGTGTCATATAAATCTTCAACTCTTTGTAAGAAAAAAGTATTTGGCATATTTCCACCCTTTAAAATCGTTATTTTATATGACAGCCATTTGAGTTAAGTGCTTTGAATTAACTTGAACCGCGGCACGATACTTCCATCAGCCATTTGAACCGTTTCAGTAAACATATCAAGCGGACGTACCCAAGTTGAATAGTCACCATAAAGACACTGATAAACCACGAGTTGCTCTTCAGTCTCGCTGTGTTTTGCCACAGAAAAAACTTGATAGAGATTACCTTTATAATGCTGATAAATGCCGCGTTGCAATGACATGAAAGTACCTTTTAATGTTATGACATAAAATCTTTACAGCCATATAACATATATAATTTTTTAAACACTTTCACTTTAAAAGATGAAAAAGAGTAATAAAGATTACCTAAAGACAAATTCCACTTTAACTTCTTGATATTATTTATAAGTGCCAATCAACATTCAAAAAACCGATCAAATATATAAAAACATACTGTTTCACCTATTCTGTGTTTTAACGTACTATGCATCTATTGAAAGAATTTGGATGCATTGGAGTAAAAACAGATGTTAGATCAAAACATTAAAACTCAATTAAAAGCTTACTTAGAACGTTTAGAAAGTCCAATCGAATTAGTTGCTGCTTTAGATCAATCAGATAAAGCTGTTCAAATTAAAGAACTTGTGACAGAAATTGCAGAACTTTCTGACAAAGTGACTGCCCGTTTTGATGGCAACAATACACGCCGTCCAAGCTTTGGTGTGGCTAAAGCAGGTGAAGAACCTCGTGTGTTTTTTGCCGGCTTACCAATGGGCCATGAGTTTACATCTTTGATCTTGGCTCTGTTACAGGTGTCTGGTTATGCACCTAAAGTGTCAAATGAAGTACTCAATCAGATTAAAGGTTTAAACCTCAAAGCTGACTTTGATGTGTTT
>NZ_JRVL01000069.1:0-7620 GCF_054823985.1 Acinetobacter sp. GN11
CTATATCTTTATCCACTCTTTGATTAGAGAACTAAGATGAAAAAACCTTTTTACCAATTAAATCATAGCAAAGATGTTATACGACATTTTACCCCAAATTGGTTTACAGCGACTATGGGTACTGGTGTGGTCAGTATGATTTTAATTCAGCTTCCATTCGCTCAATCATTTTTATTCACGCTAGCAACTTTGTTATGGCAATTTAATATTGTCCTATTTAGTGTTTTTTCTGCTCTCTATTTATTGAGGTGGCTTCTTTTCCCCCATGAAGCGAAGCAAATATTTAACCATCCCAATATGAGCTTGTTTTTAGGGGCTATTCCGATGGGACTGGCTACAATATTGAATGGCTTTTTAAGCTTCGGTATCGGGCTTTACGGTGAAGTTGCGATACATATTGCTCAAGCTTTATGGTACGTCGATGTCTTTTTAGCACTATCAATTGCGTGGATCGTGCCGTTTTGTATGTTTAGCCGTCAGAATCATCAGCTACATACGATGACCGCAATCTGGCTATTACCTGTGGTTGCATGTGAAGTAGCAGCGAGCTCTGCGGGCATGTTGGTAGCACATTTACCGGCGGATTTGCATAGCTTTCATTTATTAATGGCTGGTTATGTGCTTTGGGGAATCTCTGTTTTACCGGCATTCGCTATTTTGACAATTTTAATGTTGCGTATGGCTTTGCATCAATTACCTGAAAAAGAAGTCGCGATTTCTAGCTGGCTCTCTTTAGGCCCAATTGGTACAGGTGCTTTAGGATTATTGTTGCTAGGGCAACAGGCACAAAGAGTGGCACCAAATGTAGGATTTGACCAATTCGCGAATGTCTTTCAAGCTTTAGGAATTGTGGGTAGTCTGGTGCTTTTAGGTTTCGGGTTATGGTGGCTTGGTCTAGCAATCTTAACAACGCTTCGTCATGCCAAGACAGGTATTCCATTCAACTTAGGTTGGTGGGGCTTAACCTTTCCATTAGGCGTATTTATTTTGGCGCTATTTAATTTAGGACATCAGGTTGAAATTGTATTTTTACAATACGTTGCTGTGGCATTGAGTCTTTTATTATTGGCAATGTGGGGCGTTGTAATGAAGAAAACGCTAGCAGGAGCATATAGTGGTCAACTGTTCTTCTCTCCATGCTTAATCGCTTTACAACAAAAAATGCAGTGATTATGAAAAGGTGCAAAAAGCTTTTGCACCTGATTTATACTTATTTTCTAATTTTATTTAATTTTGATTTGAGCTTTTTGAATGAACACTGATATTGCTTTAATTATGGCACTTCCTAATGAATCTAAAGGTTTATTTGAACAGGCAGGTGTTGAAGTCCATTACAGTGGTATTGGCAAGATTAATGCTGCTTTTAAAGCATTTGAGGTTATTCAAAAAACAGGGTGTAAAACTTTAATAAACCTAGGTACAGCTGGTAGTTCTGCATTTAATCGACATGATTTGGTCGAGGTGAAGACTTTTGTACAACGAGATATGGATGTTTCACCGTTAGGGTTTGAAGTAGGTGTAACGCCGTTAGATGATCACTTGCCAGCTGAAATTCACCTTCAACCACATTTTGCTGATTTGCCAAAGGGGATTTGTGGTACTGGCGATTCATTTGAAACAGGCCAGCCAAAGGTAGCTTGCGATGTGGTGGATATGGAAGGTTATGCTTTAGCCAAAGTCTGCCATAAGCTAGGCGTACGCCTGATTTCGGTGAAGTATATTACTGATGGGGCAGATGACACTGCACATGTGGATTGGGAAGAAAATTTATTATTAGGTGCCCAAAAACTTTTGGCGCTTTATCAAAATCATTTCTAAAAAAAGATCGGCAAATTTGCCGATCTTTTTTTGTTTTAACGAGGCAATACGCCGTAGAGCATCAGGTGGACTGTATGCTCAATTGAACGTTGGAACATGCTTCGGTTACGAAGTGTTTTTCCAGTCACCATTTCCATTTGGGTTGCAAAATCTGCATAGTTTTGCGTAAGGCCCCAAATATTTAAGATTAATAATTCTGGATCGATATCTGGTGAAATCTTTCCTTCTTCTTGCCAAGTCTGAATGACTTTAGCTTTGCGCTTAAATAGTTTTTTTAATGGTCCTTTGAGTATAGGTAAAATATGCGGAGCGCCTTGAATTATTTCTAATGCAAACAATCTAGATGCTTTCGGTTGGCTACGAGACAGTTCGATTTTTTGTATTAAATAGTGAGATAAGGCTTCGGCTGGTTCTAATTCAGATTCTAAAGTTTGTAAGGGAGCCAACCATTTTTGTAAAACAGTTGTGAGCACTTCTACGTATAAAGACTCTTTATTTTCGTAGTAATAGAAAATATTCGACTTATGCATGTCGGCGAGTTGGGCAATTTCATCCAGACTTGCGCCAGTGAACCCATAGACTGAAAATACGTCAAGGGCGGCAGCAAGAAGCTGATTGCGCTTTTGGGTACTCTTTTTTTGTTCCATCTGCTGCATAATTAAAAAAATAGTATTCCCATTGTAAGGTAAATTGTTTGATTTGTGCACAGGTGTCTTGCTTTTTTAATCAAAAAACGGCTAGTTATTTGCGTAATAGATATACTATTGTGCAAAAAATAGAGAGATTCACTAGTTTATTGTTATTCTTAAAAATATTTTTTAAATTTCGCTCTAAAAAAGAGCAATAAAACAGCAGTTTTATTGCTCGTAAATTGTGCATTTTTCGGTTGAACAGTTCTCATTCTTTATCGCAACCTTAAGTTGCCAGAACTGCATCGAGTACTTGTTGCTCAAGTTGGGAAAAACTAATACTTTTTTTACGGGGGCGTGGCAAATTAACGTGGAAACTTTGAGCGATTTGACCCTTATCTAATAAGATAATACGGTCGGCCAATTGCACTGCTTCACTTACATCGTGTGTCACTAAAATGGCAGTGAAACCTTGTTCTTTCCATAAGCGCTCAATCAAGCTTTGCATCTCAAGCCGAGTTAGAGCATCTAATGCACCTAAAGGCTCATCTAACAATAAAATACGCGGCGTATGAGATAATGCACGTGCTAAGGCTGTACGCTGACGCTGTCCACCAGAAAGTTGTGAAGGCCATTGTCCTGATTTCTCTTTTAAACCCACTTTTTCTAGTAATTCTTGTGCTAAAGCATGTTGAGCTTTAGGCAAACCCAGTTGAACGTTTTGAATAATATTTCTCCAAGGAAGCAAGCGTGGGTCTTGGAACATTACTCGAATATCATCGTTAGTAATGCCTTCACGCAAATGTCGAGCAGATTTGAATTTGATTTCCCCAAAACTGGCTTTTTCAAGTTGGGCAATTAAACGTAGTAACGTACTTTTACCACAGCCACTTCGACCAACAATTGCTAAAAACTCACCAGGCTGGATGTGTAGGTCAAGATCTTCAAGGACTTTTACCTCGCCATAGAATTTATAAAGTTGCTCAATCAGAATCTCTGCACCTAATACAGGTTCTTGAGATTCTGTTGGTTCTTCCGGAATGAGCTGCACTTCATTCTGATTAATATTTAAATTCAGATTTGTCATGTTCTAAGCTCCCTTATTTCTGATATCCAGAGTGCCAACGTAGTAAATAGCGTTCTAAAAGCTGGGCTAAAACATCGGCCAGTTTGCCTAGTAAGGCGTAAAGAAGAATACCGACCAGAACTACATCTGTTTGTAAAAACTCACGTGCATTCATGGTCATATAACCAATACCTGCTTGAGCTGAAATGGTTTCAGCGACAATGAGCAACACCCAAACCAAACCTAAAGCAAAGCGTAGACCTACTAAAATAGAAGGCATTGCACCTGGCAGAATAATTTCTTTGTAAAGTTGCCAGCGGGAAAGGCCGTAACTTTTACCCATTTCGATCAATTGTGGGTCAACTGACCGAATACCGTGATAGGTATTAATATAAATCGGGAAGAAAACACCTACTGCGACCAAGAATAATTTCGCTGTTTCATCAATACCGAACCACAAGATTACAAGTGGAATAAGTGCTAATGCTGGGATGTTACGAATCATTTGCAGAGTCGTATCAAGCAGGGTAGAGGCGAAGCGTGAAGAGCCATTAAGTAAACCTAAGAGTAGGCCTAAGCCACCACCAACCAAAAGACCAATCAAAGCGCGACCAGCACTTACCTTAACGTGATGCCATAATTCGCCGCTAACGAGTAGATGCCAAAAAGCGGAAACCACAGCAGTTGGTGCAGGCAAAATACGGTTCTCTAAAAGACCCGAACTTGAGGCAATTTGCCAAACAACCAATAGAACAATTGGGAAAATCCAAGGCAGCAAACGCTGCCCGATTTGTTTTGTTCCACGTGAAACAATACTTTCATCTTTGCTCATGCAGGCTCCTTGACGGAACTATTTTGCTTCTTCTCGTCTGGAACATAGTTGTTGGCAATAATTTCACCGAATGGACCGGTTAAATTTGGCTGAGCAAGTTTAGCGCGAGTTTCGATTGGTAATAACGGGAAGACCAACTCTGCAAAACGGATCGACTCTTCAAGATGTGGATAGCCCGAGAAAATAAAAGTATCGATACCTAAATCTGCATATTCCTGAATGCGGGCAGCAACTGTTTCTGGATCACCTACAAGTGCTGTACCAGCACCGCCACGGACTAAACCAATACCTGCCCAAAGGTTTGGAGATACTTCAAGTTTGTCACGGTTACCGCCGTGTAGCGCAGCCATACGTTGTTGGCCTACAGAGTCCATTTGTGCAAATTTTTTCTGTGCTGCAGCAATAGTTGCATCATCAAGATATTGAATAAGTTCGTTCGCTGCTGCCCAAGCTTGTTCGTTGGTTTCGCGAACAATCACATGCAAGCGAATGCCATAAGTTAATTTACGACCTTTAGCCTCAGCTTTGGCACGAACATGTTCGACTTTTTGTTTAACTGCTTCTGGTGGTTCACCCCATGTAAGGTAAGTATCGACTTGCTCAGCTGCAAGATCGACCGCGACGTCTGAAGAACCGCCAAACCAAAGTGGTGGATAAGGCTTTTGAACAGGTGGGTAAAGTAGTTTTGCATCGTCTACTTGTAAGCGTTCACCGTGGAATGTAAAAGCTTCACCCGTATGTGAACGCGTCAAAATTTCACGCCAGATTTTTACATATTCATTGGCAGTTTGATAACGCGTTGAGTGATCTTCATATAAGCCATCGCCGCGTAGTTCGGCCTCATCACCGCCAGTCACTAGGTTGAGTAACACGCGACCATTCGACAAGCGGTCAAATGTTGCAGCCATGCGAGCTGCCAATGCTGGTGTTGTTACTCCTGGACGTAACGCAACTAAAAATTTAAGGTGTTGAGTTGCATCAATCAGGCTAGCCGCCGTAATCCAAGGATCTTCACATGAACGACCTGTTGGAATAAGTACACCTTCGTAACCTAAATTATCTACCGCCACAGCAATTTGCTTCATATAGGCATGGTCAACCTGACGAGCGCCTTTACTTGTACCTAAATAGCGACTATCACCGTGGGTAGGAATAAACCAGAAAATTTTCATGTGCATTACCTATATGTCTATTGAAATTACTTGGCAATCCAAACAGCTTGTTTGATGCTGATTGGTTTTGGAATGATGCCTTGTTGAGTAAAGATGTCTGCGAGTTGCTGCTGCTCAGCAATCACTTTGCTGTTCAGCGGAGCGGCTGAAGAAGGACGAGGACGGCGTTTAATAAATAAGTCACTGGTTGCAGGCTTTAGTCCAGTGCTTTGGCCAATGGCTGTTGCCGTTTCTGCTTGATGGGTTTGAACCCATTTGTCAGCTTGATTAATTTGTTTGATGAGTCCAGAAACAGCTTTCGGATGTTGTTTAACAAAATCTGGAGCTGCTAAATAAAATGTATAGTTCGGGCTTAAGCCTTTACCTGATGCAAGAACTCGAGCTTGATCTTCTAGTTGTGCTGAAGCGAAGTAAGGGTCCCAAATGGCCCATGCATCAACGGCACCTTTTTGAAATGCTGCGCGAGCATCGGCAGGTGTAAGCCAGATCGGAGTAATGTCACTCCAGTTTAGGCCTGCTTTACGTACAGCTTGTACAAGTAAGTAATGTGAGCTCGAACCTTTTTGCAGCGCAATACGTTTGCCTTTAAGGTCTTTAAGTTGTTTTAGCTGCGAGCTCTTAGGAACTAAAATTGCTGATGCTAGTGGTTTAGCTGCTTCATAGGCAATATAATATAAAGGCTTTCCAGCTGCTTGTGCGTAGACTGGAGGAGTGTCCCCAGTAACTCCGACATCAAGGGAGCCGACAGCCAAAGCTTCTAAAATTTGTGGTCCAGCAGGAAACTCATTCCAAGTAACTTTGGCATTTGGAAATTCTTGTTCAAATAGTTTTTGCTGTTTGGCAATCGCAAAGTTAATCGAACTTTTTTGAAAACCAATACGAAGTTCTTTTACAGTTGGATCAATTGCCCAAGCTGGCGCTGCGATTGTTAAACCTAATACAGTGACTGCACTGATGCGTTTAGCGAATTGTACCCACTGACTCGTATTAAATAATGACTGATGTTGCATATCGATATCCTTGTTCCCCTTGAGGTCAGGCACAGCATTTATAGGATTATTTAAGCCGTGCCCAAGCTGGGTTTATTTCAGTTTTAAAATGGCATCTTGAATGGTGAGCTTGTTAGGAATGAGCTTTTGCGCATAAAAGGCATCAGCTACTTGTTGTTGTTCTTGTGCCACCTTGTCAGAGATTGGTTGAACTCCAAAACCCATACGTGAAATGGAAGTTTTGAGTACATCAAACTCAAGTGCTGTAGGTTTTTCGAGTAGTTTGGCAGCTTCATCCTGATGTGAACTCACCCATTCAGTTGTTTGGTTAAGGATTTGCACAACTGTATTGAGAACTTTTGGATTATTTTCTGCAAATTTACGGTCAGCTAGATAGAACTGATGATTGCTTACTAAATTTTCACCTGTTGCTAAAACTCGAGCTTGAATTTGATGTTCAGCTGCTGCAAAGAACGGATCCCAAATGACCCATGCATCTACTGCACCTTTTTCAAAGGCAGCACGAGCGTCTGATGGCGGTAAATAAACTGGTTGAATATCACTTAAGCTTAAGTTGTTGGCTTCTAAAACTTTTAATAATAGGTAATGAACATTCGAACCTTTATTAAGAGCAACACGTTTGCCTTTTAAATCTTTAATGGAGTGGATTGGAGAGTCTTTTTGTACCAATAATGCTTCGGCTTTTGGCGCAGCAGGTTGGTTTGCGACATAGACTAAATTTGGATTGGCAGCTTGAGCAAAAATAGGTGGTGCTTCACCTGCTTCACCGAGTGAAACGCTCCCTACATTTAAGCCTTCAAGCAACTGAGGGCCAGCAGGAAACTCGACCCATTTTACTTGCACGCCTTGTTCTTTTAGTACTTTTTCTAGGTCACCACGAGCCTTTAAAATAGGAAGAATGCCATATTTTTGATAGCCAATATTTAAAGTTGTGGTGGCCTGTTCCTCTTTTTTGGCACAACCACTTAACATCATCACTCCTGCAAGGCTGGCTGCGATGACTGAATATTTTGCCCATGAAGTGGTGTTGAAAAGTGCCATGAGATTTCGTGCTCCCCGAAAGAGAAAAAGAAAAAATAATTGGATGAGCAGA